>JAENWT010000017.1 GCA_016650125.1 Thermoleophilia bacterium | reverse complement strand
CAATGGACCCAGGCCGGTCGAAAGTCCGCAGACCAGGCTGCCACCGGCGAACACGGCCAGACCCACCGCGGCCGAGCGTCCCGGACCGAAACGGCGGGCCAGCCGGGCGCCGGGCACCGCGAGCAGCGCCAGCACCAGGTTGAAGACGATCAGGACCCAGGAGACGCCGGCGATGGTCGTGTCGAACTCACGGAAGATCTCCGGCAGGGCCAGGACGACGATCGAGGAATCGGCGAGCACCAGGCCGACCGCGCCGGCAAGCGCGACGGTGCGCAGTCGCATCAGTAACCCAGCTCGAGGTCGTAGGTGTGGCGGTATTCCCGTTGCTTTTCAAGCACCTTCTTGACGTATGCCTTCGTCTCCGGGAAATCGATGTCGTCGATCGTCATCGCCGAGCCGCCCCAGGCTTCGGCGTTTCCGGGACCGGCGTTGTAAGCGGCGAGCGCCGCCACCGGATCGTCGTCGTAGATGTCGAGCAGGTGGCGCAGGTAGAAGGTGCCGTAACGGATGTTGATGTCGGGGTCGCTGAGGTCATCGACCTCGAAGGTGGATCCTCCACTCAGCTTCTCGATCTCCTGGGCGGTCTCGGGGGTGATCTGCATCAACCCCCTTGCCCCGGCGGTGGAGGTGGCATCCGAGAACTTCGACTCGGAGTAGATGACCGCGGCAATCAGGGCCGCGTCAACGTCTTTCTCCTCTGACTGCTGGCGGATCACGTTCTCGTGGCGCAGCGGCAGCGTGACCTCCTGGATGCCGCGCTGGAAGAAATCGGAGAGCAGCAGGATCGAGACCACGCCAACGGCCAGGATCCCGAACAGGAAGAGCAAAGCCTTGCCGGCGCCGCTGCCTTTTTGGTTCGCCGAACCG
Source organism: Thermoleophilia bacterium (assembly GCA_016650125.1). Taxonomy (GTDB): domain Bacteria; phylum Actinomycetota; class Thermoleophilia; order Solirubrobacterales; family 70-9; genus 67-14. Next base: position 56,921 of record JAENWT010000017.1, on the reverse strand, counting down.
CCCGGACCGGGCCGGCGTCGTGCAGCGGCTGAAGTTCGATTGCTGGCCATACGCGTAGGCCTTACAGGCTATTCAGAGCGGTCGGTCGGCACCGGCGTGCCTACGCTCCGAGTTCACTGAGCAGTTCGGCGAGGCGCATCTGGAGATCTTCGGGGGTTCCGTCGTTGCTGACGACGTGGTCGGCCAGTGCCGCCTTGTCGGCCTGGCTGAGCTGGCGCACCTCACGGCCCTCGATCCCCACGTGGCCGCGGGACCGGGCCCGCCCGCTGCGGGTCGCTTCCTCGGCCACTATCGTAACGGTGACGTCGAACCGGTCTGCCATCTCTCCTTCGAAGAGCAAAGGCACCTCGACCACCGCGAACTCCGTTTCGGGAAGCACGCCGCCGAACCAGCCGGCGATCTCGGTCTGGACCAGCGGATGGATCTGGCGCTCAAGCCATGTGAGCTCATCCGGATCGTTGAACACGCGGGCGCCGATCGCATCGCGATCGGCGATCCCGTCGGTCTCGATTTCGTCGCCCCAGCGCTCGCGCAGATGACTCAGCATCGGCTCGCGGTCGAGCAGGTCATGCACGATCGCGTCGGCGGAAACTGTTGCCGCACCCAGCCGGCTGAAGGCCTGAAGTGCCTCCGACTTCCCGGCAGCTACGCCCCCGGTCAGACCGATCGTCAGGACTTTTCGTCCCCGTCTTCAGACTCTTCGGCGGCCGCCTCGGCTTCGATCTCCTCAGCTTCGGCAACCACTTCTTCTTCAGCGACCTCCTCGGCGACGGCCTCTTCGACTATCTCCTCGGCGACGGCTTCTTCGATTGCCTCCTCGACGATTTCCTCGGCTACCACTTCTTCAATTGCCTCTTCGACGATTTCCTCGGCTACCACTTCTTCGATTGCCTCTTCCACGATTTCCTCGGCCACCGCTTCTTCGACCGCCTCTTCGACTACGGCCTCTTCAATCGCATCCTCGAGAACCGCTTCTTCAGCTGCCTCTTCGACGGCGTCGGCGACGTCGACTTCGGCGATGGCTTCAGCAACTTCGGCCTCTACTTCAGGCGCGACGGTGTCATCGCCTTCGACCGGAGCCTCTTCGGTGAAGACTTCCTCCGAGAGCTCCAGGTCGGAGGCAGCCTCAGCTCCAGCTTCGCCTTCGCTCGGTCCGGAAGCGGCCGCGAGAGCGGCACCCAGTCCGCCGAGCAGCATGTTCTGGCCTTCGACCCGCTTGATGCTGAGCGAGAGGCGGCGGCGCTCTTCGTCGATCTCGAGGATCTTGACGTTGAGCTGGGCGCCCAGTTCGACGACTTCGGACGGGTTCTCGACGTGATGATCGGCGAGCTCGGAGATGTGGACGAGGCCTTCGACGCCGTCGAGGATCTCGACGAACGCACCGAAGGAGACGACCTTGGTGACGGTGCCTTCGAGCACGTCGCCGGAGCGGTAAGTGCTGACCACACGCTGCCACGGATCTTCCTGCGTCTGCTTGAGGCCGAGGGAGATGCGCTGGCGGTCGCGATCGATGTCGAGCACCTTGATCTTGACCGTGTCGCCGATCGCAACAACCTCTGACGGGTGGTTGACGTGGCTCCAGGAAAGCTCGGAGATGTGGATGAGGCCGTCGATGCCCTCGAGGTCCACGAACGCGCCGAAGTCGACGATGTTCGAGATCTTGCCTTCGACGACTTCGCCCGGCTGAAGACGGTCGAGGATCTGGTCGCGGACTTCCTTGCGCTCCTCTTCGAGCACGGCGCGACGGGACAGGACGACGTTGTTGCGGCTGCGGTTGAGCTCTATGACCTTGCATTCCAGGGTCTGGCTCATGAACTCGTCAAGGTTGTGGACGCGGCGGATGTCGACGAGGGATGCGGGCAGGAAGCCACGGATGCCGAGGTCGATGATGAGTCCACCCTTGACCACTTCGATCACGTTGCCTTCGACCGGCTGGCCGGATTCGGCGGCAGTCTCGATCTTGCGCCATGCCTTCTCGAAGCGCGCACGCTTCTTCGAAAGAATGAGACGTCCTTCGGCATCTTCCTTCGTAACGACCAGGGCATCGATCTCTTCGCCGAGCTCGACCTCTTCCGAGGTGTCGACGTTCTTGCGGATCGAAAGCTCGCCGGCGGGGATTACCCCCTCCGACTTGTACCCGATGTCGAGCAGCACTTCGTCCCGATCGATGCGGACGACTTTGCCGTTGACGACATCGCCTTCCTCGAAAGAGACCAATGTGGCCGCGTAGTTTGGAACGATCCGGCCATCGACCTCAATCAAGAGACCGTTGGAACCTTCGACCGGTACCCCCTCTGGGGCGAGTAGGAGTGTGTTTTCTGTAGTCACAGCGCGGGATTGTCGCAGAATCCGCCGCAAGCCGCGTCCTAGCAGGGAATCCCCGCCCCAGCGCCAATCATCTCTGGCCGCGGTTTCACGGGCCATGGATAGGAAACCCCGGCCAAAGCGAAGGGCCGTCGCCAGCAGTCTGTCTCTGGCCGCGGTTTCCCGTGTCATGGATACGAAACCGTTGCCAGAGTGCCTTGAGCCTTCGTTTATTACTCTGGGGTCATGGCTAAACGGGCTACCACACCAGTTGAACAGCGGACCGATCTTTCGGGCTCGCGGGGTCTGCTGATTTGCGGCGCTAGTTTCGCCGGTCTTATGGTCGCTCGTCAGATGGCCGGCTCCGGCGCCGACGTGCTGCTGCTCGACCGTTACGAGATCGGCGAGCGACAGACCTCGGCCTGTGCGGCCCCCACCGCCTGGCTGGAGAATCTCGGCCTGATGGAATCGGAGAAGCAGCGCTTCGACACGGTCGTGGCACACACCGCCCACGGCTCGACCCGGCTCCCGGTCCCATGGACGTTCTCGACTTTCGATTATCGCACCCTCTGCGAACTGCTCTGGCAGGACTGCGACGCCACCTTCGAGACCGCCAAGGTCAACGGCCGGGCCGAATCGAACGGCGACGGGGCGATCGCGGTCGACACCGATCGCGGCGTGATCAAGGCACCGCTGGTGGTCGATGCGATGGGCTGGAAACGGGTCCTGGCGGGCGGCGCGGGTTACCAGCCACCGGACGCCCCGCTCTCGCGAGGGCTCGAGGTTCACCCCTCCGGCGGCAGAGACGACTTCGAAGTCTGGATCACCCGGCGCTACCTGCCGGCCGGCTACGGCTGGTCGTTCCCGGCCGGCGACGAGGTCCGGGTCGGCATGGGATCGTTCGACCCCCGTGAACCGGTGCGGCCACCCACCGACCTGCTTGCCGACGACCTCCCGGTCGAGAAGGACGGTTACCAGGGCAACTGGATCCCACACAAGCTGCGTCCCGCCACCGGCAACAACGTTTTCTTCGCCGGCGACTCGGCCGGCCACTGCCTGCCGGTCACCGCGGAAGGCATCCGCCCCGCTCTCTATTTCGGGCTGGCCCTGGGCCTCGAACTGCGAGCCGTCCACCAAGGGCTCCAGAGCCGGGAACAGGCTCTGAAAAACTACTCCGCCTTCAGCGACAGCCACAAACCACAGTTCGAGCTGCTGCTCAAACTCCAGAATGCCGTGCCGAAGGTTCACCCACGACTGGTAAAGCCGATCCTGGCGACCGCGTTGAGAGGACCAGCCTTCAACCGTTACCTTGATCTCATGCCGCCCGAATTCGCAGAAACCGCACGAGTGAGAGGGACCGGGGACACCCGTCTAAAAGACCTCCTGCTCGAAATGCCCGATGTTGGAGAAGATCAGGACTTTAATCGACCCGAAGATCGCGGCAGACCAGTAGACCTAGGGACTTAGCGCTCCACGAAGTAGGAGCCGCTTGTTGCGCCTCCCGAGAAGTACCGGCTCGTGATGGTCTTCTTCCTCGTGAAGAACTCGACTGCGTCTGGACCGTGAGCGTGGAGGTCGCCGAGGAAGGAGGCCTTCCAGCCGGAGAACGGGAAGAAGGCCACTGGTGCGGCGACTGCGATATTGACGCCGACCATTCCGACCTCGACGTCGTGGCGGAACTTGCGCACGGCCGAAGCGGACTCGGTGAAGATCGAGACGCCGTTGCCGAAGCGGCTGGCGTTGACGACTTCGATCGCCTCTTCGAGCGTGTCGACGTTGACCACGGTGAGCACCGGGCCGAAGACTTCTTCGCCGATGATCGGGTCGTCGGGCTTGACGTTGTCGAGAATGGTCGGGCCGATGAAGGCCCCTTCTGGATCGCCGCCGGGATCGCGACCGTCGACCACGAGCTCGGCGCCGTCATCGACCGCGCGCTGGACCCAGCCGGATATCCGGTCCCGGGCGTCGCAGGAGATGACCGGGCCGACGTCGGTGCCTTCGTCAAGTCCGTTGCCGACGTTCAGCTTCTTCGTCTCTTCGACCAGGGCCGGGATCACCTTGTCGTGGGCCTCGCCGATGGTGACGATCACCGAGCCGGCCATGCAGCGCTGGCCGGCGGCGCCGAAGCCGGAGCCGATCAGGCCGTTGACGGTCGGCTCGACCACCGCGTCGGGGCAGATCACCATGTGGTTCTTGGCTCCGCCGAGGGCCTGAACACGCTTGCCGGTCTTGGCCGCGCCTTCGTAGACGATCTGCGCCACCGGAGCCGAGCCGACGAAGGAGATCGCGTCGATCCCCGGGTGCTCGAGGATGCCTTCGACGATCTCACGACCACCGTTGACCAGGTTGACCACGCCGTCGGGCAGGTCGAGCGAGTCGATCGTCTCGAACACGAGGGCCTGGGTCATCGGTACCTGCTCGGAAGGCTTGAGGATGAAGGTGTTGCCGCAGGCGATAGCGAACGGCAGGAACCAGAACGGAACCATCGCCGGGAAGTTGAAGGGAACGATCGCGGCGCAGACCCCCACCGGCTGGCGGATCGTCTCCGCGTCGACTCCGCGGGCGACGTCCTCGAGGATCCGGCCCTGCATCGTGGTCGGGATCGCGGTGGCCGCCTCGACCATCTCGATCATGCGGCCGACTTCGGCGGTCGCGTCGGGCAGGGTCTTGCCCATCTCCAGCACCACGGTGCGGGCGATTTCGTCCTGCTTCGCTGTGAGTTTCTCGCGCAGTTCGAACAGCTTCCGGGCCCGGGCGATCGTGCTCACACCACGCCAGGCCGGCAGGGCCGCGCGGGCGGCCTTCACGGCTTCATCGAGGTGGCCTGCGGTCGAGAAAGGGACCTGGGCGATCGTCTCGCCGGTGGCCGGGTTCAGAACCGGGTGAAGTTCGGCCCCGGAAGCTTCGACCCAGCTTCCGTTGACGTAGTTCTTCAGGGTTGTCGTCGAAATTCCGTCGGTTGTAGTGGTCAAGCGCCTCGGCCTCCTCGGTTAAGTGTCCGCTCTCAGCGTACTCCGGCGGACCTGTCCGAAAAATGGACAAAAAGAAAGCCCTGTCCGGCAGGCAACACCTTGTGTCAAACAGAAGGCCTACTGAGATTGGAAACGGAACTCGAGCGGGGTGCCGCCCTTTTCGACCGGACCCGAAGTCGCGAGCGTCATACCGGAACCGTCTTTCGGCACTTCGATGACGTCCATCTGGGCAAAGGCCTTGACCATCAGATCCTCGACTTTCGCCGTGGTCGGATCCAGACAGGCCTTAAGGGTCAGGGCGATCCGACCGAACTCGACCTCCGCGCCCTGGTCCGGTCCCTGGATCACCGCCGATCCGCTGCCGCTGTTGCAGCCGGTGAAGATGGCAACTTTCTTTCCTGGCCTGAAGGTGAGCGTGGGCGGCTCACCGCTCGCCGGTTTCGTCACTTTCCCGGCGGTGCCGGTGATCTCCTGGAGCTCCCAGGTCGTGCCGACCAGCGGCTGCGCTTTCGCTGACGACGAATCCGAATCGTCGTCACCGCCCCCACACCCGGCAAAAAGACCGACGACGAGCAAGAGTGGCAGTATCCGCATGCGCATGAGCCGAGTCTAGCCCCGGTTTACGGAGACGACTGCGGATAGGGTCTTGAGCCATGGACAGTCGACCACGCTGGCCCGCGGCAAGCCAAGGCACCGGAATGTACGAGTCGTATTACCTGCGCGCCGCTCACCCGGATGACCGAATCGCGGTGTGGATCAGGTACACGGTCCAGAAGCCGAAAGGCAAGGAGCCGAAGGCTTCGCTGTGGTTCACCCTCTTTGACGAGTCGGCCGGAAAGCCCTTCGCCGAAAAGCTGACCGTGAGCCACGATCAACTCTCCGAACCGGCGGACGGCTGGATCAGGATCGCGGATTCGAGCTTCGGTCCCGACCGGATCGAGGGGTCGAGCGGCGAGGCCCGCTGGTCCCTGACGGTCAGTGAGGCGGCACCGCCGCTGCAGCACCTCTCCCCTCCCTGGCTCTATCGCGCACCGCTGCCGAAGACGAAGCCGGAGAGCCCGGTGCCGTTCGCCCACCTGTCGGGGGAAGTAACGGTCGGCGACCGCCAGTACGAACTCGATCGCTGGCCGGGAATGCTGGGCCACAACTGGGGCGCCGAGCACGCCTGGACCTGGGTCTGGCTGAGCGGCGCCGGCTTCCGGGAGGACCCCGAAGCCTGGATCGACGTGGTCATGGGCCGGGTGAAGGTCGCCGGCCGGCTCACCCCGTGGGTCGCCAACGGCGCGATCTCGCTCGACGGCGAGCGCCACCGGCTCGGCGGAATGTTCCGCCGTGGAATCAGTGCCGATCCGGAGCCCGGACGGGCGCGGCTGGTCCTGCCCGGCAAAGGCGGTGTCGAAGCCGTGATCGAGACGACGGCGAAGCGGGAGATCACCGCCGCCTGGAACTACAGCGGCCCCGACGGCCACGTCCATGACGTTCTCAACTGCTCCATGGCCGAGCTCGAAGTCGGCTTCACCGACGGCTCGGGCGCGACCCGCAGCCTCACCACGGATCACGGTGGCACCTACGAGCTGGGGCTGCCTGACCGGCAGGACTGGCTCGAGGTCGAGCCTTATCCTGATCTCTGGTGACCCCCGACTCGTCCAGGATCCAGCGGATTTACCTGACCCTGATGCTCGGCAACACGCTTGCCGCGTCTTTCATCTGGGGCATCAACACGATCTTCCTGCTCGACGCCGGGCTTTCGAACTTTGAGGCGTTCACCGCCAACGCCTTCTTCACGGCCGGCATGGTGGTCTTCGAGATCCCGACCGGCGTCGTCGCCGACACGATCGGCCGGCGGGTCTCCTACCTCGCCGGGACCGTGACCCTGATGGTGAGCACCCTGCTCTACGTGGTCCTCTGGCAAATCGAAGGACCCTTCTGGGCCTGGGCCCTGGCGTCGATCCTGCTCGGGCTCGGATTCACCTTCTTCTCCGGCGCGGTCGAGGCCTGGCTGGTCGACGCCCTCGACGTGACCGGATTCACCGGCAGTCTCGAAGCGGTCTTCGGGCGCGGCCAGATCGTCACCGGGATCGGCATGCTCACCGGTTCGGTGCTCGGCGGTTTCGTCGCCCAGGTGACCAATCTCGGTGTCCCGTTCGTGATGAGGGCGGCCGTGCTGCTGATCATGTTCGGCTTTGCCTTCTTCGCGATGAAGGACGTCGGCTTCTCGCCGAAGAAAAGCACGGGGACGGTCCACGAGATGAAGCTGATCACCAGCGCCTCGCTCGACTACGGGCTGCGGGTGCCGTCGGTCAAGTGGCTGATGCTCTCTTCCCCGTTCACCGCCGGGGTCAGTGTCTACGCCTTCTACGCGCTCCAGCCCTACTTACTCGAACTGTCCGGTGACCCCACGGCGTATGGAATAGCCGGCATCACAGCCGCGATCGTGGCCGGCGCCCAGATCGTCGGCGGCATCGCCGCGCCCCGGATCCGCGGACTCTTCCACCTGCGCACCTCCGCCCTGGTCTTCGCGGTGGCGATCAGCAGCTTCACCCTGCTGTTGATCGGGCTGTTCGGCAATTTCTGGGCAGTGATCTTCCTGGTCGCCATCTGGGGACTGCTGTTCGCGGCGGCCTCGCCGATCCGACAGTCCTACCTCAACGGCATGATCCCTTCGCAGCAGCGCGCGACGATCCTGTCCTTCGATTCGATGCTCGGTTCAACCGGCGGCGTAGTCACCCAGCCGGCCCTCGGCCGCTCGGCCGACGTCTGGGGGTACGGCACTTCGTACCTCTTCGGTGCCGCGATCTCGAGCCTGGCCCTGCCCTTCATCTACCTCTCCCGCCGCCAGAAGAACGCCGCCGACGAAGGCGTGAATGCACGCGATGGGAACAAGCCGATCGAGATCCCGCCGGAAGCGAAACAGATCACCGAAACCGATCAGAAACCTGTCACTTAGATCAGGAAACGGTGAGGAAGGTGCCGGCGATCAGCAGGGCGACGCCGGCCAGCCTGGCCACGGTGACGTCGCGCTTCTCCAGGCCGAAAGCACCGAAGCGGTCGAGCGCGACCGAAGAAAGCAGCTGGCCGGTGACCAGGGCCGAAGTGAGACCGGAATCGCCGATCGACTCGACCGCATTCAGCGGTTCCCGCGAGCAACAGCACCGCGCCGAGGATGCGCAGGCCCGAGATCGCAATCGTGTCCACTCCGACCCAGCCGAAGTCATCGACGAACAGTGAACAGGTGAGCTGGCCGGCGATCGTCGTCGCCGCCGCCGCACCGGCGAGCTGCGGCTCACTTCGCCGAAAGCCAGTCCGGCCCGGCGCCGGCCTCGACCTCGAGCGGCGGCTCCAGGTCGAAGGCAGCGGTCATCTCGCGGCGGGCCAGGTCGATCACCCGTTCGGCTTCGTCCTTCGGCCCTTCGAAGAGCAGTTCGTCGTGGATCTGGAGCACCAGCCGGGAGCTGAGGCCGGCTTCGGCCAGGGCGACCTGGCTGCGGATCATCGCCACCTTGATGATGTCGGCCGCGGTGCCCTGGATCACGGTGTTGATCGCCAGGCGCTCGCCCTGCTTGCGTGTGTTCGCCTGGCTCGAATTCAATTCGGGCACCGGACGGCGGCGGCCGAACAGGGTCGAGACGTAGCCGGTCTCGGTCGCCGCTTCGACCACCTGCTCGCGGAAGGCGCTGACCGCGGGGAAGCGCTCAAGGTACCGCTTGACGAACTCGTCGCCCTCGGACCGCGGGATGTTCAGCCGGTCGGCCAGACCGAAGCCGGTCAGGCCGTAGACGATGCCGAAGTTGACCATCTTCGCCTTCGAGCGCTGGGCCTCGTCGACATCGTCGGGGTCGATGCCGAAGACCTGCGCCGCGGTCGCCGAGTGAACGTCCTCTCCTTCGAGGAAGAACTTCTTCAGCACCTGCTCGTCGGCGATGTGCGCCAGGACCCGCAGCTCGACCTGGCTGTAGTCGGCGGAGACGAGGAGGTTGCCCGGCTCGGCCACGAAGCAGCCGCGCAGCGGCCGGCCGACCTCACTGCGGATCGGGATGCTCTGGAGGTTCGGCTGGATGCTCGAAATGCGGCCGGTCGGCGCGGAAGTCTGGAGAAAAGTCGTGTGGACCCTGCCGGTGTCGGGGTCGATCGCCTCGGGGAGTGGGTCGAGGTAGGTGTTCTTGAGCTTGGTCAGCTCGCGCCACTGCTCGATGAGCTCGACGATCTCGTGCTCCTCGCGGATCTGGGCCAAGACCCGGGCGTCAGTCGAGAAGCCGGTCTTACCGCGGCGCTTGCGGCTCAGGCCGAGCTCTTCGAACAGGACCTGGCCGACCTGCTGCGGCGAGCCGATCGTGAACTCGCGTCCGGCGTGACCGTGGATCTCGTTTTCAAGTTCGGCGATGCGTTCGGACATGCCGGAGCTCATGTCGGCGACCTTGCCCGTGTCGAGCTTCACCCCGATCCGCTCCATCGCCGCCAGCACCCGGATCAGCGGCTGCTCGATCTCCTCGAACAGCGGCACCAGGCCGGCTTCCACCAGGCGCGGCTTCTGGATCTGGGCGAGGTTCCAGACGGTGGCCGTGATCTCCGGCGCGATCGAGCCGTCATCCTCGGTGACCAGGGTCATCTGGCCGTCCTCGTCGTCGAGTCCGGAAGGCGCAAGCCCCGCCGCGACCGCGAGGTCGTCGAGCGCGTAGCTCCGGCGGGTCGCTCGAGCAGGTAGGCCGCGACCATCGTGTCGTGGTGGATGACCGGACCCTTCGCGGTCGACTCGAGCGCCGCGATCAGGCCGGTACGGCCGCCGGCGATCGCCTTCAGGTCGTGTGCGATCAGCGGGCGCCCGCTGATCGCCTCGACAAACTCCATCAGCCCGTCGTCGCCGCCGACGACTTTCTCGCCGTCGGTCGCCGCCCAGCCGCCGTACATCTCGACCGCGATCGGCCCGTCAGCGAGATCCGCGACGGTCCCTTCGGCCAGCTCGACCTCGGTCGGCTCGGGCGCGTCTTCGGAGACCCCGGGGATCGCCTCGTCCTCGCCGAGAGCCTCTTCCAGCCGCGAGAGCGCCGCCTTCAACTCATACTCGGTCATGAATGACCGCAGGCCCTCGCGATCCGGCGACTGCGCCATCAGCTCGTCGAGGTCGATCCCGGTCTCGATTTCGTAGTTCATCGTGGCGAGGACCTTGGAGATTCGGGCGTCATCGGCGAATTCAGTCAGGTTCTCCTTGCGCTTCTTGCCGGAGACCTGGTCGACGTTGGCGAGGATCTCCTCGAGCGAGCCGAACTGGTCGAGCAAAGCCGCTGCGGTCTTCTCACCGATGCCGGGCACACCCGGGATGTTGTCCGAGGTGTCGCCACGCAGGCCCATCAGGTCGGTGACCAGCTCGGGGTAGACCCCGTAACGCTCCTTGACCGCCTCCCGGTCGTACATTTTGATGTCGGTCACCCCGCGCGAGGTGCTCATCACATGGACCGTGTCGGAGACCAGTTGGTACGCGTCGCGGTCACCGGTGACCACGACCACGGGAATATCGCGACGGGTCGCTTCGGCAGTGAGCGAAGCGATCACGTCATCGGCCTCGTAGCCGTCGACCTTGACGTTGGTGAAGCCGAAGGCGTCAACCATCTCGACCAGGTGCGGCCACTGCTGGCGCAACAGGTCCGGCTTGGGCGGGCGCTGGGCCTTGTACTCGGGGTAGACGACCTCGCGTCCCGACATGCCCGCGTCCCATGCGACCACGACCTGCCGGGGCCGGTAGTCACTGATCAGCTTGACCATCATCGAGGTCAGGCCGAAGATCGCGTTGGTCGGCCTGCCGTCCGCGGTAGCCATCGAATCGGGGAGGGCGAAGAAGGCCCGGTAGGCCATGCTGTTGCCGTCGATCAGGAAGAGTTCGGGACTCTCGGGGGTATCGCTCACCGCCTGATCATACGCGCGCTCCGCCACCGCCCCGGCGCCAGCAGTCCTTGCTTCCGGGGAGCCTCGTTCACTAGGCTGCGTTCCATGCACATCCGGGGAGGATCGAGTCTGAAAGCGCTGGCCACGGCGATCATCTGCGTCGCGGGAGCCGGCTTCACCGCGGCAACCGCTTCGGGGGCCGATGCCGGGGTGCGCTCGTTCACCGTCAAGACTCCGCACGTCGAGGGTCCCGCCAAGTACGACCGGGCCTTCGTCAACGCCTACGGTGCCGCCAAGGCAAAGAACGTGCTGATCCTGATGCCCGGCACCTTCGGCGGGGCCGGTGACTTCACCCTCGCGGCCAAGACCCTGGTCAAGAAGGACAAAAACCTCCAGGTGTGGGCGCTGGACCGTCGCGAGCAGGCACTCGAGGACACCTCGATGCTCGAAAAGGGAATCAAGGGTGAAGCCACACCACGGGAAGTCTTCAACTACTACCTTGTCAACAGCCTCGCAGGCGGTTCTCCGGCGTATTCGTTCGTAAACACCGTAGAGATGGGCTACGCCCAGAACTGGGGCATGAAGACCGTTCTGAACGACACCCGCGCCGTGGTCAACCGCGCCCGGAAATCCGGGAAACGTGTCGCCCTCGGCGGTCATTCGGTCGGCGCCTCGCTGGCGATCTCCTACGCCGCCTGGGACTTCAACGGACGTCCCGGATTCAAGGATCTCGACGGACTCGTATTGATCGATGGCGGCCTGCTCGGCAGCTTCGACCCGTACAACCTGCCGCAGGCCCAGGAGGCGATGGCCCTGATGGACGAAAAGGGTCCCTTCTCGCGTCTGATCGGCGACCTGCCTCCCGAAACGGCCGGCCTGTTTGCCGGGGTCGGAGGACTCTTCGCCCAGGTCGCACCGACCGCGCCGGCAACCGAGCTCCAGGGCTACCCGCTGCTGCCGCCGAATCTCAAGCCGCCATATCCGGCCACCAATCAGGCCCTGTTCGGCTACGACTTCGACCGCGACACCTCCCCTCCCGAGCTCAGCTCGCTGCACGTGAACGCCGGTCACCTCGCCCCGGAAAGCCCTGCCCCCGCCGACTGGGTCGACGGTGGCATCACCTCGATCAAGACCCTGGCCGACACCTTCTCCCAGCAGCCGGTGAACGCGGTCGACTGGTTCTTCCCGACCCGGATCACGATCGACGCCAACGGCGCCGACCAGATGAAGCAGAACGCGGTCGCCAAATACCTCGGCCTGCGCCTGAAGCACACCGGCAAGGTGAACCTGCCGTTCTACGTCGTCCAGACCGACGACACCGACGGCGATGTGCTCAAGGGCGCACGCAACTGGATCAAGCGCACGAAGACGCCGAAGGGCCAGACCGTGCTGATCAACGCCGACCCGCAGATGAGCCACCTGGATCCGCTGATGACAAGTCCGAGAAAAAATGTCTTCATTGAGACAGTCACTCCCTTCCTCAAGAAGGCCTTCGCGACACGCGGCAACCGGAAGCGTTAATCGCCTTCTACATATGATGGGTCGATGCCTCCCGCCAGTGCCCAATACAGCGTCACAGTCCGCGTCGAACTCGATGCCCGTCAGGAGCCGCTCGGCAAACTGACCGCCGCCATCGCGGGTGCCGGTGGCCAACTCGTAGGAGTTGACCTTGTCCCCGGCGCCGGTGGCGATGGCAAGCGTGTCCGCGAGTTCACGGTCGACGCGATCGACCAGGAGCACTGGGAGCGCATCCTTCGAAGCATCGGCTCGGTCCGCGGCTCAAGGGTGGTCGAATACACCGACCGCACCATGCAGATGCACCGCGGCGGAAAGATCTCGGTCGAGAACAAGTACCCGCTGAAGACCCGCGACGACCTTTCGATGGCCTACACCCCAGGTGTGGCCCGGGTCTGCTCGGCGATCCACGAAGACCGCAGCCTCGCCTTCGAGTACACGATCAAGAAGAACACGGTCGCGGTCGTCTCTGACGGCACCGCCGTGCTCGGCCTTGGAGACATCGGGCCCGAGGCCGCGATGCCGGTCATGGAGGGCAAATGCATGCTTTTCAAGGAATTCGCCGACGTCGATGCATTCCCGATCTGTCTCAGCACCACCGATACCGACGAGATCGTGCGCGCGGTCGAGCTGATGGCCCCGACCTTCGGCGGCATCAACCTTGAGGACATCTCGGCGCCGCGCTGTTTCGAGATCGAGGAACGCCTCAAGGACCTGATCGACATCCCGGTCTTCCACGACGACCAGCATGGGACCGCCGTCGTCTCGATGGCCGCTCTCTTCAACGCGGCCCGGATCATCGGCAAGCCGATCGAGGAGATGCGCTGCCTGATGGTCGGCCTCGGTGCCGCCGGCGTCGCGGTGACCAAGATGATGCTGGCAGCCGGCCTTAAAGACGTGATCGGGTGCGACCGCAACGGCGCGCTTTCGACGACCAGGGCCGATTATGAATCCGGCGAGATGACCGACATCAAGCGCTGGTACTCCGAGAATTCGAACCCGACCCACGTGCTCGGCCCGCCGGACGACGTGATCGAAGGCTGCGACCTCTTCATCGGGCTCTCCGGCCCCGGCGTGATCAAGCCGGAATCGCTCGGCAAGATGAACGACGACGCGATCGTCTTCGCCATGGCCAACCCGACGCCGGAAGTCATGCCGGAAGAGGCCGCCAAGTACGTGCGCATCATGGCCACCGGGCGCTCGGACTACCCGAACCAGATCAACAACGTGCTCTGCTTCCCCGGCATCTTCCGGGGCGCGCTCGACGCCGGAGCGCCGCAGATCACCGAAGAGATGAAACTCGCCGCCGCCCGCGGAATCGCCGACGTGGTCAGTGACGACGATCTCTCCGAGGACTACATCATCCCGTCGGTGTTCGACCGCGATGTCGCCCCCCGCGTGGCCGAAGCCGTCGTCCAGGAAGCGAAACGCTCCGGTGCCGCCCGCTTCGCGGTCGAGACCGGCTCGTTCGCGGCACTCGGCCGCAAATAGCCTCAGCCGTCGTAGTGGCCCGGCCAGTCGTCGGGGTCGATCCGGGTGATGTCGAGGATTTCGCCGATCTCCGACCACGCAGTGGGGCCGCCGAGGCGGGCAAGCGGAGCGAGTTTGTGGATGTCCGGCCGGCCGTTGGTCAGGACGGCCTCGTCGATCGCGACGTGCTTCAGGCGGCCGAAGACCACGACCGAATCGCCGCCGAAGTCCTTCGTTCCCTCGGTTGAGCATTCGAGCGCGACCGGTGAGCTCGCGACCCGCGACGGCCGGACCGTCGCTGAAGGCTCGCGTTCGAGTCCGAGGGCTTCGAACTCGTCGACGTCGGCCGGGAAATTCGTGCCGCTGGCGTTGATCTGCTCGAAGTTGGCGCGGTTGGCCAGGTTGACCACGAACTCGCCGGTTTCGACGGCATTCCGGAGTGAGTCCTTGTGGCCGACCGAGGTGAACTGGATGATCGCCGGAATCGCGCTCGCCACGGTGTAGAGAGAGTGCGGCGCGAGGTTCTCGACGCCATCGGCCGAGATCGTCGACACCCAGGCGATCGGCCGCGGAACGACCACTGAGGTGAGCATGCCGTAGAAGCGCATCCCCTGGTCCTCGTCGTATGGAATTTCCTGCCTCACTGTCGGTTCACCGTACCGGCGGGCAAGGCCGACGTCAGAAACTGGCGAGACCCCAACCGTAGATGACCTTGTCCTTGCGGTCGGCGATCACCTTGTTGGCCCGGGCGGCAGGCCCGGTGGTGACCGTGTCGCGCACGCCGTTCCTGCTGTTCAGGATGTTGCGGCCTTCGCGCCCGAGCAGCGATGACTTGCCCTGCTGCGCTTTCATGCGCTTGCCGAGGGTCAGGTGGTCTTTGTAGAAGGTTCCTTCGAGCTTCTCGACGGTACTGGCGATCTTGAGCGGGTTCGAGCAGCCGCGACTCGCCCACCTTGCGTAGCCGCCGGCGATGTTCGCCTCGACTCCGTGATCGGCACCGGCGAAGATCGTGCTGTCGGTGCCATCACCACCGACCGATTCACCGCCGACGCAGGGGCTGACGATGTGGATACCGTCTCCTCCTTTGCCGCCGAGGGCCGTAATGTCATCGTTGATGTAGAGCACATCGAGGTTGCCCCGGCCCTCGATCACACTGCCGGCGCTCTTTCCGGTTGAAGTCGAAATGAAGTCCTTGCTGGGCCCGCCGACGATGTGGTTCTTGCCGTCGCCACCGTTGATCGTGGTGGTGACGTTCCTCGGGATCGAACCTCCGAGCGAAATGTCATCGGCGCCGTCATTGCCGTAGATCAGCATGCCGTTCAGCGTGTTGATGTTGGCCGGGCAGTCGAGGGTCGCCAGTGACTTGCCCACCGGAGTACAGAGACCGGCAGGAACGCCACCGCCCGCAACTGACACCCGGTAGGCCCCGTTGTTGTATCCGACCGAAATCTTGTCAGCGGAGCGGCTGCCGATCACGGTGAGTACGCCGCCCTCGTTGATGTCAACGAGGGGTACCCTGGCGTCGGCATTGCCCGGGGATTCGCCATTGCAGTTGCTCGTCTTGTCGAATCCCTGGCAGACGTTTTTGCCGAGGCCGCCGTCACCACTGTCGCCGTCACGTCTCTGGCCGATGAGGGTGTCATCGCCGAGTCCGCCCTGGATGTCGTTCTTCTCTCCACTGACGCCGGTGATTTCATCATTGAAGGCCGATCCGATGACGTTTTCGATGTCACTCAGCTGGTAAGTCGTCTGTCCGAGCGACTTGCCTTTGTTGAGTTCGACGCGCACGCCGGAGAAGTTGACGTTTCCGGCCGGGGTGTGCGTCGCGTAGGAGATCGTGTCGCTGCCGGCGCCGCCATCGATGTTGGCCAGGCCGCGCGAGGCGGACACGATGAGGTCGTCGCCGCCGAAGCCACGGATTTTCTTGATGCCTGAGTTGGTGAGAAGGACGTCGTCGCCGTTGGTACCGTACAACCAGTCGTCGCCCTCGCCCCCGTCGATGTAGGCAGGTCCGTTGGTCTTGTATTTATCGCCGCGCAGGCGGTCGTTACCCTGCTCGCCGAAGATGCGCTCCAGCTTGCCGCCGTCAGTCCTGCCACCGGTGAACCAGATGAAATCGGTGCCGCTGCTGCCGTAGACGTCCGAGACCGCGTTGCCGAGGCTGTACATGCGGTCGGAACCGGTGCCGCCGATCAGATTGTTGCCGTCACCCGAGTAGTCGAAGATGCGGTCATTGCCGCCGAGCCCGAGGATGGTGTCGGTGTCGGAGGCGCCCCCGCGATTCTTCTTCGGTGATCCGTAGAGGAAGTCATGTCCTTTGGCACCCTCGATCCGGTCGTTGCCGAGACCACCGTAAGCCCTGTTCTTGTTACTGCTCTTGTGAAGGACGATCTTGTCGTTGCCCGGTCCGGCGTCGGTCAGGGAGCGTCCCTTTCCGGCGTGGATGACCTGGCGGCCGCCGCCGGCGCAGATCCGGCTGTAGGGCTTGGCGATGACGGTCACGTTCCTGCCGGAGACATAGGTGACGTCTTTGAACTTCAGGTGGACCGTGTCGCCATCGGCCCTCACCGTTCGGGTGACTTTCTTGCCGAAGCACTTCTGAGCAGCCTGGGCGGATCCGCCAGGCATGAGGACGAATGCCCAGGCGATCGCCAGCACAAATGCCGCGCCGAATACTTTTTGACCTGATCTGGTGACCAGATTCCCTGCCTTCACTGCGGAATCGCCGCCTTTGCTCGATCGCTCAGAAGCTGGCGAGGCCCCAGCCGTAGATGACTTTGTCCTGTTTGTCGGCTACAACCGTGTTGGCACGGGCCGCCGGACCCGTGGTGACCGTGTCCCGCACGCCGTTCTTGCTGTTCAGAATGTTTTGACCTTCGCGACCGAGCAGCGACGATTTGCCCTGCTGCGTCTTCATTCGCTTGCCGAGGGTCAATTCGTCGTCCCACTCCGATCCCTCCAGCTTTTCGGTGTCGCTGTCGATCTTGAGCGGATTTGCGCAATCACCGTTCGCCCACCTGGCCGATCCGCCGGCGAGGTCGGCGTCGACTGCCTTGTCAGCGCCGGCGAAGATCGTGCTGTCGGTGCCGTCGCCGCCGCTCGACTCGCCGCCCGCACAGGGGCTTTCCACGTGGATGCCGTCCGTGCCGTCGCCGCCGCGCGCGATGACGTTGTCGTTGATGTAGAGCACGTCGAGGTTGTCACGGCCTTCGATAACACTGCCGGCACTCTTGCCGATCGAAGTCGAGATGAAGTCTTTGCTCGGTCCGCCGATGATGTGGTTGGCCCCGTCGCCACCATTGATGGTCGTCGAAAGGGTAGTTGGGATCGAACCCTGCAGCGAAACGTCATCCGCACCGTCATTGCCGTAGACCAGCATGCCATTGAGACTGTTGACATCGGCCGGGCAACTGAACTCGCCGCCGGAGCCTTCGCAAAGCCCGAACGCGACGCCGCCGGGCGCCGAAACGCGGTAACCGTTGCCGTCGTAACCAACGTCGACTTTGTCGCCCTGCGGAGTGCCCATCACGGTCAGGATACCGCCTTCGTTGATATAGACCAGCGGATTCCTGGAGCTGAGTTCACCTGGGGATTCCTTGTTGCAACGGCTGGCCTTGGCGAAATTCGAACACGTGTTGTTCCCGAGACCGCCGTCGACCACGCTGCCGGGGAGACCCCTGATCTCGTCGTCGAAAGCCGAACCGATCACGTTCTCGAATCCGCTCAGCTGGTAGGTGGTTTGCCCGAGTGAAAAGCCTTGCTGGAGGTTGACCCTGACGCCGCTGAACTGGACGTTGTCGGCCGGTGTATGCGCCTCGTAAGAGATCGTGTCAGTGCCGGCGCCACCGGAGATCTTCTGCAGACCCTTTGAAGTGGTCACGACCAGATCGTTGCCGCCGCCGGCGTCGATCGTCTTTTTTCCGGAATGGGTGATCAGCACGTCGTCGGCGGGCGAGCCGGTCATCTGGTCGTCGCCCTCGCCGCCGTCGATGAACGCACCACCATTGTTGTTCGGCTCGTCGCAGTTAATGCGGTCATTGCCCTGCTCGCCGAAAACCCGCTCGAGTCTGCCGCCGTCAGTCTTGCCGCCGTTGCAGTTGAGGAAGTCGGTGCCGCTGCCGCCGTAGATGTCGGAAACGGCCTTGCCAATGCTGTAGATGTGATCCGACCCGGTGTTGCCGATCAGCTTGTTGCCGTCTCCGCCGTAGTCGAAGATGCGGTCATTGCCACCGAGCCCGTCGATCGTGTCGTCGTCGGAAGCGCCTTTCGGAACCGACTTCGGGCCTCCGTAAAGGAAGTCGTGATTCCTGGAGCCCCGGATTTCGTCATCGCCGAGACCGCCACGGCCCTCGCTCTTGAAGCTCTTGTCATGGAGCAGGATCTTGTCGTCACCCGGACCGCCGTCGGAGAGCGAACGACCCTTGCCCGCCTTGATGACCTGACGTCCCTCGCCGCCGCAGATCACGCTGAAGGGCTTGCCGATCACGGTGACGTTGTTGCCGGAGACAAAAGCAACGTCCTTGAAATCGAGCTTGACCTTGCCGCCATCGCCCGAGATCACGCGGTTTACCTTTTTGCCGAAACACTTCTTCGCTCCGGCATCGGCGGGCCCGACCGCCAGGACCACGAAAAAAGCGCAGACCAGAGCGAGCATCGCGCCTACCCTGATGGCGCTACCTGTCGAAATACAAACTGATTTCTCGGCCATAGCTGCTTCCTTGCCGTTCTTGGTCATCGTTCCCATAACACCGGATCGGACCAAAAGTCCCGTCCTGGATTCATTTCCCTGTACTCATCTTACGTCTGCCGACACAGATTTGGATCGGTCTAAACTACCCAACATGCCTAAAAAGACTGCTCCAGAAGCCTCCGGTCGCACAATTCTGGTCACCGGGGCTTCCGGAATGATCGGTTCGGGACTGGTCAATGCCCTGATCGATCGCGGTGACCGCGTCATCGGTCTCAGCCGCAATCCCGACCGGGCAAGCAAGGCGCAACCGACCGCAGAATGGCATTCGTGGGAGCCGACCATGGAGCGTCCGCCGGAGCAGGCCCTGGACGGAGTCGACGCGGTGATCAACCTCGCCGGCGAGCCGATCAACCAGCGATGGAACGACGAAATCAAGGACCGGATCGCCCGCACGAGGATCAAGGCAACAAAGAATCTCGCGGACACGATCGCCACCGTGGCGATCCCTCCAAAGGTCTTTATCTCGGGCTCGGCGATCGGTTTCTACGGCGACCGCGGCGACGAGCTCCTTTACGAAGACGCCGCCCCGGGAGACGACTTCCTCGCCGGCGTGGTCGTCCGATGGGAGGCCGCGGCGAACGCCATCAGCGACTCTGGCGTCCGGGTGGCCACTATCCGCACCGGCCACGTGCTCGACCCGCGCGGTGGCCTGCTTGCCGAACTGCTCACCCCGTTCAAGCTCGGCGTCGGCGGCCCGATCGCCGGAGGCGACCAGTACATGTCGTGGATCCACCGGTGGGACGAGATCGGCATCCTGCTCTGGGCGCTTGACACCGAGGCCGTCGAGGGCCCGATCAACGCCACCTCGCCCAACCCGGTGACCAACAAGGAGTTTTCCAAGCAGCTCGGCAAAGCGGTCGGCCGCCCGGCGTTTGTCCCCCTGCCCGGCTTCGCGATGAAGGCGATCCGCGGCCCGGAATTCGGCCAGGTGCTGACCGAAGGCCAGCGCGTCTACCCGCGCAACGCGATCGACCACGGCTACGAGTTCAAACAGCCCGAACTGGCCGGCGCCCTGGCCCAGCTGCTCCGGAATTAAGACCCATGGCCGTCGGGATCATCGGAGCGGGGAATATCGGACAGGCGATCGCCATCCAGATGCTGCGCGCCGGTCAGGATGTCGTGATCGCCAACAGCCGCGGTCCCGAGACGCTCGGCGACGTCATCGAGAAGCTCGGCGCGGGAGCCACCGCGGTCACCATCGAGGAGGCCGCGGGCGCGGATGTCGTCGCGGTCGCGATCCCCTGGGACTTCATTCCGGACGCGGTCGGAGGCCTGCCTGAATGGGGCGGCCGGATCGTGATCGACGCCAACAACGCCGTGACCCAGCCCGACTTCAAAGCGGCCGACCTCGACGGTCGCAGCTCGAGCGAGGTCTTCGCCGAACTCGTGCCCGGTGCCCGGGTGGTCAAGACTGCCAACATCCTGCTCGCTTCAGTCCTGGCCGAGGATCCGGTCGTACCGGGTGGACGCAGGGTCCTGTTCATGTCCGGGGATCACGAAGAAGCGAAAGAAACGGTGGGCGGCCTCTTCACCGAAGCCGGGTTCCGCATGGTCGACCTCGGCCCGCTTGAAAACGGGCGCCTGCATCAGGTTCCGGGATCCCCGCTCGCCCGCAGCCTCATCGCCACGGACTGAAGCCTCAGCCGAAGAAGACTTCGGCCTCGCGGTACAGCTCCGGCGGCACCGTCTTCAGTTCGGAGACAGCGTCGGCCAGGTCGACCAGCTCGATGTTGGTCGAGCGCAGTGCCGTCATCTTGCCCCAGGCGCCGTCGTTGGCGGCGCCGACCGCATGCAGACCGAAACGCGTTGCGAGGACCCGGTCGAAAGCCGTGGGCGTGCCACCGCGCTGGACGTGGCCGAGCACGGTTGCCCGCGCCTCCTTGCCCGTGCGGGACTCGATCTCGCCTTCGAGCCAGTGGGCCACACCGCCCAGGCGCTCGTGGCCGAAGGCATCGGTCTGGGCGCCGTCCTGCTGTGGAAAGCCACCGATCGGCCTGGCGCCTTCGGAGACGACCACGATCGGTGAGTACTGGCTTTCGAAACGACGCTCGATGTAAGCGCATACGCGATCCAGGTCAAACTCCTGCTCGGGGATGAGGATCACGTTGGCGCCGCCGGCCAGCCCGGAATGGAAAGCGATCCACCCGGCGTGCCGGCCCATCACTTCCACGATCAGCACCCGGTGGTGGCTCTCGGCGGTCGTGTGCAGGCGGTCGATCGCCTCCATGGCGATGTTCACCGCGGTGTCGAAGCCGAAGGTGTAATCGGTGGCGCCGAGGTCGTTGTCGATCGTCTTCGGCACGCCGATGACCTTCACGCCCTCACGGTTCAGCCGGTCGGCGACACCGAGCGTGTCTTCCCCGCCGATCGCGATCAATCCGTCCACCCCGGCCTCTGCGAGATTGGACTTGATCCGCTCGATGCCGTTCTCCAGCTTGAGCGGGTTGGTTCTCGAAGAGCCGAGGATCGTGCCGCCACGCGGAAGGATGCCGCAGACCTGCTCAACCCCGAGCGGCCGCACATCACCTTCCAGCGGGCCGCGCCACCCGTCCCGAAATCCGACGAACTCGTTGCCGAACTCGGAGACCCCGCGCCGCACGATGCCACGGATCACGGCATTGAGGCCGGGACAATCGCCCCCGCCGGTCAGAACTCCGATCCGCATGAACTAGCCCCGGTTTTTGCCGGGAAGGTGCGGCTTGACCATCTCGATGAGCGGCTGGCTGTACTGGATGAAGGCGCCGACGAAGAGGATCCCGAAGAAGACGAGGCCGGCAACCGGGCCGCCCTGCCCCTGCGAATAGGAGAAGACGGCAAAGGCCAGTGCGACGAAGAAAGTGACCGGAATGATCATCAGGGGAATCCTAGCGAAAGCCCGAGGACGGGCTACGCGCCCATCGCTTCGCGGGTATCGCCCAGAAACTGCTCCACGGCGGCAACCGCGGCGTCCGTGTCACCTGCGTCAGCGACCAGCCGGACAAGCTTCGATCCGATGATCACGCCGTCACTGAACTGCCCGACCTCGGCGGCCTGGTCCGGCGTGCCGATGCCGAAACCGACTGCGACCGGCACCGCGGCCAGGCTGCTCACGTCCTCGACCAGCTCCTTCAGGTGAGCCGGAACCTCCTGCCGCTCGCCGGTCGTGCCGACCGTGGAGACGACATAGACGAATCCGGCCGCGATCCGGCAGATTTCGGCCCGCCGTTCGCCGAGGGTGGTCGGCGCAATCAGCGGCACTACTGCGAGTCCGGCGTCATTCAGCACGCCACGGGTCTCTTCGTCCTCACCCAGCGGCAGATCGGGGACGATCACGCCGCAGGCACCGGCCGCCACGGCCCGCTCGGCGAAGGCCGCGGGGCCCGTTGCCCCGAGGACCATGTTCGTATAGGCCATCAGCACCACCGGGACGCGGTCGCTGACCGCACGACAGGTGTCGAGCACGTCTTCGAACTTGACGCCGGCGGTAAGTGCCGTGGTCGCGGCCTGGTGGATGATCGGGCCGTCGGCCAGCGGGTCCGAGTACGGCACGCCCAGTTCGATCAGGTCGGCGCCGGAATCGGCGTAGGCGTTGGCGATGCGGACCGAAGCCGCAGGATCGGGGAAGCCGCCCATCATGTAAGGCATCAGGGCCGCACGCCCCTCGGCCTTCGCGTGAGCGAAAGCCGATTCGATGCGTTCAGCACCGGTTACCACTCCTGACTTATTCAACTTCGTCGAGTCCCAGCACTTCGGCGAGGTCCTTGTCGCCCCGGCCGGACAGGCAGACCAGGTCGTAGCCGGCTTCGGAACTCTTGCCCTCGCCGAGCAGATAAGCGATCGCGTGCGAGGACTCGAGCGCCGGGATGATGCCTTCCATCCGGCTGAGTTCCTTGAAAGCGGTCACGGCTTCCTGGTCGGTCACCGAGACGTACGTGGCCCGGCCCGTGTCTCGCAGAAAGGCGTGCTCCGGCCCCACCCCGGGGTAGTCAAGTCCGGCCGAGATCGAATGTGCCTCGAGGATCTGGCCCTCTTCGTCGGCGATAACCGCCGACATCGATCCGTGGAGGACCGAAGTACGGCCTGCGGTGAGCGAAGCACCATGGCGGTCGGTGTCGAGACCTTCGCCGGCGGCTTCGACCCCGATCAACCGGACGTCTTCATCACCCACGAAGGCGGTGAAGGTTCCGATCGCGTTCGATCCACCGCCGACGCAGGCGATTACCCGCTCCGGCAGAACGCCCTCGGCCTCCAGTGCCTGGACGCGGGCTTCGTCACCGATCACCCGCTGAAGGTCGCGTACGAGCAGTGGGAACGGCGCCGGTCCGACGACCGAACCGATCACGTAGTGGGTGGTCTCGACGTTGGTCACCCAGTCGCGGATCGCGGCGCTGACCGCTTCCTTGAGGGTCTTCGCTCCCGCTTCGACCGGAACCACCTCGGCGCCGAGCAGGCCCATCCGTTCAACGTTCGGCTGCTGACGGCGAATGTCCTCGCTGCCCATGTAGACGACACACTCGACGTCGAGCAGGGCGCAGGCGGTGGCGGTGGCGACTCCGTGCTGGCCGGCGCCGGTCTCGGCGATGATGCGCGGCTTGCCCATGCGCTTGGCGAGCAGCACTTGTCCCAAAGCGTTGTTGATCTTGTGAGCGCCGGTGTGGGCCAGGTCCTCGCGCTTGAGGTACACGTTGCGGCCGACGCGCTCACTCAGCCGTGAGGCGAGGTAGAGCGGAGTCGGGCGCCCGACATAATCGCGCTGGAGGTCAGCCAGGTGCTTCATGAATTCATCGTCGGCACTTGCCTCGGCCCAGGCCGCCTCGAGCTCATCGAGTGCCGGAATCAGGGTCTCGGGCACGTACCGGCCACCGTAAGGGCCGAACCTTCCGGAAACCTCTTGCATCGAATGGTGGACGCGCTGATGCTCGACGCTCATGCGCCGGCCACCGGCGTGTAATGGGCAGCCTCGAAGAACCTGGCCAGCTTGAAGTGGTCCTTCAGCCCGGGCTCGGACTCAACGCCGCTGGCCACGTCAACCGCGTCCGGCCGGGTGATGCGGATCGCTTCGGTCACGTTCCCCGGGGTCAGACCGCCGGCGACGATGAACGGCACGTCGGAATGGTGGTCGGCCAGAAGGTCCCAGTCGAAGTGTTGACCGGTGCCGCCGGCTTTACCGAGGCCGCCGGTGTCGAACAGGTGAAAATCAGTGCGGTAGGCCTCGGCCCGGACGATGTCCGCTCCACGCTCGACGTGGATCGCCTTGATCACCCTGGCGCCGGTCCGGCGGGCGACCTCAGAACAGAAAGAAGCGCCTTCGTCACCGCTCAGCTGGACGATGCTCAGGTTCGCGTTCTGGACCGCTTCCGCCACCCGGTCGAGCGTCGGATTGACGAACACGCCGGCGATTTCACACTTGCGATGAAATTCCTGACCGATCTCGGCCGCGTCACTGAACTTGACCGCCCTCGGGCTGGACTTGTCGTGAATCAGCCCGATCGCCCATGCGCCGAGGTCCACGGCTTCTTCGGCGTCTTCGAGATTCGTTATTCCACAGACCTTTACCTTCATGAATCAAGGGTACGGGAACAGCAAAACGGGGGCCCAACCAGCCCCGTGTTTGAACCAGTCGCCTCAGCACTCCGGCAACGGTTTCACGTGCACAGCACATGAAACCGTTGCCAGAGGTGGTCAGCGGGTCAAGTGCGACCGCTCTGGCCGGGGTTTCACGGGCCAGACACGTGAAACCGCGGCCAAAGGAGTCTGGGTCTATTGGCCGAAGCCGGGTGGCAGCTGCTGTTGCGGCTGCGAATCGTCGGCCGAGGAAGTCGACGCATCGTCGGGCCGGGCGCCCAGGGTCACGTCGAAGTCCTTGCTCTCGCCGTCACGATCGACCGTGATGGTGATTGAGTCACCGACCTTCGCTTCGTTGATCAGCGCGACCACTTCTTCCATCGAAGTGACTTCGTCGCCGTCAACTGCCGTGATGACGTCGCCGCCGGTCAGGACCTTGGTGCCTTCGATCGTGACGGGCGTGTCCCCACCCTCGATGCCGGCCTTGGCCGCCGGCCCGTCCTTGGTCGCTTCCTGGATCAGCACGCCGGACTCGATGTCGAGGTTGAGCGCGTCCGCGATGTCCGGGCTGAGGGTGGCGCCGCTCACGCCGAGAAAGGCGTGCTCGACCTCTCCGCCGTCCTTCAGCTGGTCGACGACGTCCTTGACCGTGTCGGAGGGAATCGCGAAGCCGATGCCGACGCTGCCGCCGGTGCTGCCGCTGCCGCCGGTGGCGATCTGGGAGTTGACGCCGATCACTTCACCGTCGGTGTTGATCAACGGACCGCCCGAGTTGCCGGGGTTGATCGCGGCGTCGGTCTGGATCACGTTCGAGATCGAATAGTCGGTGGTGCTCTGGATCTCACGCTGGAGGGCGGAGACGATGCCGGTGGTGACCGTGCGGTCGAGGCCGAACGGGTTGCCGATCGCGACGACCGGGTCGCCGACCTTGGCGTCACCCGAGTCACCGATCGCGAGCGGGTCCATGCTGTCTTCCGGAGCGTCTACCTTCAGCAGTGCGAGATCGGTCGACGGGTCGGTGCCGACGACTTCGGCGTCGTAGCTGGCATCCGAGTCACCGAGGGTCACGGTGATGTCCTGGGACCCTTCGACGACGTGGTTGTTGGTGACCATGTGGCCTTCCTTGTCGATCAGGAAGCCCGACCCGGTGGCGGTGCCGGTACCTCCACCCTGCCCGAGGGGATCGAACGGCGAGGCCTCGGCCCTGACTCCGGACGCGGTGATGAAGCCGACGCCTTTGCTGTCTTCCTCATAAATCCTGTTGACCAGTCCGGGATCCTCAGTGTCGTTGGACACGGGGGTGGTCGACGCAACCGTCTGCGTGGTGGTTTCGTTCTTGCCAATCAGACCGGCCGAAACGGCACCGAACCCGAGGACGGCAACCACGAGACCGCCCAGAAGGGCGGCGAAGAGGGTGTTACGAAAAGACTTGGAACCTCCTGGGCGACTATTCATAGCGGCATCTAATACGCCGCTCTTTCGCCCCGCCTAAGCCGTTAGGAAACCTTTCCTAAAGGCGTTGAGCGATACCCGCTCCGGTGGATCAGGGCAGGAAATGCTCGCTGGTCGCGTCGTCGGTTCCGGCCAGCTCGGAAACCTTGGCGGTCGGGTCGTCGGAAAGCATCAGGCTTTCGCCGATCAGGGCCGCATCGACGCCGACCCGCTCGAGCTCCACGAGCTCGTCGCGACGGGAGATTCCGCTCTCGGACACCACCGTCTTGCCGGCCGGCACGTCGGTGATCAGTTCGTAAGTGGTGGCGACGTCGACCACACCGGTGTCGAGGTTCCGGTTGTTGATGCCGATCACCTCGGCGTCGACCTTGAGGGCGTGTTCGAGCTCTTCTTCATTGTGGACTTCGACCACACAGTCGAGGTCGAGGTCCCATGCCTCGGCCTGGAAGTCGCGCAGGCGCTTGTCGTCGAGCACGGCCACGATCAGCAGCACCGCGTCGGCACCGCCGGTCGCCGCTTCGACCAGCTGGTAACGGTCGACGATGAAGTCCTTGCGGAGGATCGGCAGGCCACAACTGGCCCGGGCTTGGGCGAGGTCGGCGAGGTCTCCGCCAAAGTGGGTCTGGTCGGTCAGGACCGAGAGAGCAGCCGCGCCGCCCTGCTCGTAGGCCTGAACCTGGGTTGCGAGATCGGTGCCGGGAGCGATGTCACCGGCACTCGGCGAGCGCCGCTTGAACTCGCAGATCAACGACATTCCCGGGCGGGTGAGCGCTTCGCGGAAGGGGCGGTCGCGGTCTCTGTTGTCGAGACCCTTTTCCAGTTCTTCCAGCGGCACCTGGCGGCGACGTTCGTCGACACCCTGGCCCGCGGCCGAAATCAATTGCTCGAGTATTCCCACTCTTTTAGGAAGCCTACTGATCAGTCGTGAAGCTGACGAGGCGTGAAAGAACACCTGCGGCCGCTCCGGAATCAATGGCTTCCCGGGCCGCTTCCAGGCCCGCTCCGAAGTCATCGGCCTGGCCACCGACGTAAATCGCGGCGGCTGCGTTCAGCAGGACGAGGTCACGGCGCGGCGAGCGTTCGCCTTCGAGCACGGCCCGGGTCGCGTCGGCGTTCTCCTCCGGGGTGCCGCCTGCCACTGCCTGAATCTCCGCTGTCTCGAGCCCGTGCTCGGTGGGGTCGATGATGACTTCCCGGGTGCCACCGTCGACCACTTCGATCATCCGGGTCGGCCCCGAGATCGAAATCTCGTCGAGCCCGTCGTCGCCGGCCACGACCAGCGCCGCGACCGTATCCAGTCCGACCAGCGCTTCCGCGATGGTCTCCTGGTACTGCCGGTCGGCGACGCCGATGACCTGCCGCGAAGCGCCGGCCGGGTTGGTCAGCGGGCCGAGGAAGTTGAAGATCGTTCGTACCGCGAGCTCCTTGCGGACCGGGACCACGTGGGCCATCGCGGAATGGTGCCGCGGCGCGAACATGAAGCCGAAACCGACCTCGTCGATCGAGGCACCCACCTGTTCGGGAGTGAGCTCGATGTTCACGCCGAGCGCCTCGAGCAGGTCGGCCGAGCCGGACTTGCTCGTGTTCGAGCGGTTGCCGTGCTTGGCGACCGCACAACCCGCGCCGGCGGCGACGATCGCGGCCGTGGTCGAAACGTTGAAGGTCGAAGGGCCGCCGCCGGTACCGGCGGTGTCGACGAGGTCGCCGCGCTTCGCATCGACCGGCGTCGCCAATTCGCGCATGGTCCGGGCCAGGCCGACCAGTTCCGGCACGGTTTCGCCCTTGGTCCGCAGGGCGATCAGGAAAGCGCCGGTCTGGACCTCCGAAGCACGCCCTTCCATGATCTCGGAGAGCACGGCCGCGGCGTGGTCGGTGGTCAGGTGGTTGCCCGAAGCGACCGCGTCGATCGCCCGGGTCAGGATTTCATTCGGCAAAATCTGCCTCCGCGTCTTCGAATTCGACACCGATGAACTTCGCAATCATGGACTTGCCGCGAGGTGTGAGGACCGATTCCGGGTGAAACTGCACGCCTTCTGCCGGGTACTCGCGGTGACGCACCCCCATGACGATCCCTTCGAAAGTCGAGCTGACCTCGAGCTCGTCGGGGATGTCGGGGCCGGCGATCAGCGAGTGGTAACGGCCGACTGTGAGTGGTAACGGCAGTCCTTCGAAGATCGTCTTGCCGTCGTGCTCGATCTCGGCGATCTTCCCGTGGATCGGTTCGCTCTGGATCACGGTGCCCCCATAGGCCTGGACCAGCGACTGGTGCCCGAGGCAGACCCCGAGCACGGGCACGCCGGCCTCGGCGAACGCCGGGATCGCTTCGAGCGAGATGCCGGCGTCATTCGGGGTGCAGGGTCCCGGCGACACCACCACCCGCTCGTAACCGACTTCAGTCAGCTCGTCCACCGACTTTTTGTCGTTGCGCACGACATCCACGTCCATGCCGAACTCACCCAGGTACTGGACGAGGTTGTAGGTAAACGAGTCGTAGTTGTCGATCACGAGGACTTTCATGGCTTCAGGCCCAGTCCGGATGCTCACAGGCCAGCTCCACAGCGCGGAACATCGCCTTGGCCTTGTTGACCGACTCGTCGTATTCGTAGGCGGGCACCGCGTCTGCCACCGTGCCGCCGCCGGCCTGGATGTGGACCTGCCCGTCCTTGATCAGGGCGGTGCGGATGTGGATCGCCGTGTCGAGGTCTCCGCCCCAGGACAGGTAGCCGATCGCGCCGCCGTAGGAGCAGCGCTTGACCGTCTCCATCTCGTCGATGATCTGCATCGCGCGGACCTTGGGCGCGCCGGAGAGCGTGCCCGCCGGCAACGCCGAGCGAAGTACGTCGAGCGCGCCGACTCCCGGACGCAGCTTGCCGGTGACCCGGCTGACGATGTGCATCACGTGGGAATAGGTCTCGACGACCATCAGCTCCTCGACCTTGACCGAGCCGTAAACGGCCTCGCGTCCGATGTCGTTGCGCGCCAGGTCGACCAGCATCACGTGCTCGGCGCGTTCCTTCGGGTCGGAGATCAGCTCTTCGGCGAGACGCCGGTCCTCCTCCTCGGTGCCGCCGCGGGGCGACGTGCCGGCGATCGGCCGGATTTCGACCACGTCGCCGTTCACCTTGAGCAGCGGCTCGGGCGAGGCGCCGGCGATCTGGAAGTCGCCGAACTCGAGGAAGTACATGTAAGGCGAAGGGTTGACTGCACGCAGGCCGCGGTAGATCGAGAACGCCTCGGCCTTCGCTTCGGCCGAGAAGCGCTGCGAGGGCACCACCTGGAAGGCGTCGCCGGCGTAGATGTACTCGACGATCCGGGCCACCGTCGCCTCGAACCTCTCGCGGCTGACGTTGGACACGAACCTTGGTGCCTCGACCGCGGCGGCGTCCGCGGCCACCGGAACCGGGCCACGCAATTGCTCGCGCACAGCGGCGATCTTGGCGGCGGCATCTTCGTAGGCGGCGTCAATGCCTCCGTCATCGGCAAAGGCGCAGGCCATGATCGTCAACTCGTTGTGGAGGTGGTCGAAGACGAGCAGGACGTCGGTGATCATCAGGGCCAGGTCGGGCAGCCCCAGCGGGTCGGGGTTCGGCGGGCCGAGCGGTTCGACCGTTCGCACCAGGTCGTATCCAAACAGGCCGACGGCACCGCCGGCGAACGGCGGCAAGCCGGGCACTTCAGCCACGCGGTACTGCTCGAGGTGGTGGGCGACCGCACGGTAGGGATCGGGCGCGTCGACGTGACTGAGTCGCGCAGAGTCAGCGGAGACCGCATCGCCCGGGTACTCGGTCAGGAAGCCGTCGCTCCAGCGAAGGATCGAGCGCGGCCGGGTGCCGAGGAACGAGTAACGCCCGACCTGGCCACGTTCGGCCGACTCGAGCAGGAAGCAGGGCCGACCGTCCGCGCGTAATTTCAGCAGGGCCGAGACCGGGGTCTCTACGTCATCGGTCACGCTGAGCCGGACCGGCACGACGTTCGATTCGGGCACCAGCGCCCGCGCCTCGTCCAGCGTCGGCTCGAGGCGGGAGATCAGATCAGGAGCGGCGGCCATTCAGGACCTCCATGACCGACTCGAGCCCGATGTCCCTCGACTTGAGCAGCACGGTCAGGTGGTAGAGCACGTCGGCCGCTTCGTTCACGACCCTCTCGTCACTCTCTTCGCGCACGGCCCGGGTCACCTCTTCGGCTTCTTCCATCACCTTTTCCCCGGCGAGATCCGGGTTCTCAAGCAGTTCGATCGTGTAGCTGCCTTCGGGCCGCTCGGCGGCGCGCGCGGCGAGGGTGCGACCGAGTACGGCCAGGGCCTCTTCGTTGACCGGCTCCGGCGCCTCGCCGGTGCCGAGTTCGCGGAAGAAGCAGCTGCGTTCGCCGGTGTGGCAAGCGGGACCGGCCGGCTCGACCAGGGCGAGCAGGGCGTCGCCGTCACAGTCGACCCGGAGCTGGCGGAGCTTGAGGATGTTTCCGGAGGTCTCGCCTTTCTTCCAGAGCGTTTGACGTGAACGGCTGAAGAAAGTGACTTCACCGGTCTGCTCGGTCAAGCCCAGTGACTCCTCGTTCATATACGCGACGGTCAGTACCTCGCCCGAATCGGCGTCCTGGACGACGCAGGGGACGAGGCCGTTCGGGTCGAATTTGACCTCGACCCGCGAGGGGTTACTCATTCGGAGCACCAGTTCTGGCAGCCGAGTCTTCGCTGGTGAGCGGCACGTACCATTTGCCGCCCTCCTTGACCAGGTCGATCGGTGCACCACCGGCGTTGTTGACCAGAGTGACCGTGGCGTCATCGCCGTCGATCGCGATGTCTTCGATCTTCAGCTCCGGTTCCTTCGTTCGGTCCTGGTCGAGGATTTTCGTCGTCTCTCGCACGCACTGCGACTGGGTGTTGAACACCTCGGTGACCCCGGTCGGCTGCATCAGTGCGCAGAAACCCTGCGCATCCTTGTCCTGGGTTACCTGGTTGATGTCGGCCACCAGTGCGGTGATGTCATCGGTGTCCTGCTGCGTGTCCGCCGAAGAAGTGTCGTCGCTACCGCAGCCAGTGGCGACCACAAATGTGGCGGCCAGGACCGCTGCGAGTGCGAGCTTCAATTTCATGTCTGAATCCTACGGCGTGACCGGATCCGCCGAGAAGTCAGGTTGGTGGCGGGTAGAGAGTTCTCACCCGTTCAGCGGCGACATCTGATCAGTCGATCCCCAGGCGATCAAGCATGTCCACGTCCCGGCGCCACTTCTTTCGCACCTTGACCTGAAGGTCGAGGTGGACCTGGTGTCCGAGCTCGGCTTCGATGTCGCGGCGGGCGCCGCGGCCGATCTCGCTGATCTTGAAGCCGTTCTTGCCGATCAGGATGCCCTTCTGGGAATCCGACTCGACCCAGATCTCGGCCTCGACCGTGACCAGGCCGTCTTCGCGCTCGCTGATCTTCCGGACTTTGACCTCGACTGAATGCGGGACCTCGTCGCGGGTCCGGATCAGGACTTCGCCACGGATCAGCTCAGCCAGGTGCTGGTCCTCGGGCTGGTCGGTGCTGTCTTCCGGCGGGTAGAGGTACGGGCTGAGCGGCATCAGGCCTGCCAGGTGGGTGGCCAACTCCTTTACGCCGTCACCCTTGAGGGCGCTGATCGGGAAGACGTCACTGACACCCTTGAGCTCGGCCGCGGCGGCGAGCACCGGGATGACGTTCCGTCCCAGGCGGTCGGCCTTGTTCACGGCGCAGACCACGGTGATTCCAGGATTGGCGGCAAGAAGGGTGTCGGCGATGAACCGATCCCCTGCCCCCACGCCCTCCTCTCCGTTGATCACCAGCAGGGCGACGTCGGCGTCGGCGAGCTCGCGCTCGACGCGGCGCTGCATGCGCTCGGTCAGCTCGTCGCGCGGGCGCTGGACTCCGGGCAGGTCGATCATCACGAGCTGGGTGCCGGCCTCCTGGTCGGTCGCCACGCCGCGGATCGCCCGCCGGGTGGTCTGCGGCCGCACGGTCGCGATCGCCACCTTGGAGCCGACGATCTCGTTGACCAGGGTCGACTTGCCGACGTTGGGGCGTCCGGCCAGCCCGACGAAGCCGGAACGCGTCGTCTCGGAGCCGGTGTCCATCTGATCGGTGGGCTCAGCCATCTAGAGCCGCCATTACACGGTCCTGGACCTTGAACATTTCGCCACTGTCGGGCTCGTGGTCGTGGCCGCAAAGGTGGAGCACGCCGTGCACGACCGCCTCAGTTACGTCGGTGCACTGCTCGGGGCAGACAACCACATCGCCCAGCTCCCGTGGACCGGCGCTCGGTCCGTCTTCATCGACCGGGAAGGAGAGCACGTCGGTCGGCTGGTCGCGGTCGCGGAACTCGCGGTTCAGCTCGTGAATTTTCACTTCGGTGACCACCTCGACCGCAAGGTGCCCGTCCTCCACCCCGGCCTCTTTCAGAGCTGCGGAGACCGCCGGCCTGAACTCGGCCGGCACGTCTTCGAGGTCGAGATTCATCTTGCCTGCCCGCTTTCGGCGTGTTCGCCATAGGCCGCGACGATCTTCTGGACCAGCCGGTGACGGACCACATCGGCGCCGCCGAACATGACGAAGTCGACGTCTTCGATGCCTTCGAGGATCTCGCGGACGACAACCAGGCCTGACTTGCTGTCACGGGGCAGGTCGATCTGGGTGACGTCGCCGGTGACCACCATCTTCGAGTTGAAGCCGAGCCGGGTCAGGAACATCTTCATCTGCTCCGGCGTCGTGTTCTGGGCCTCGTCAAGGATCACGAAAGCGTCATTGAGAGTGCGGCCGCGCATGAAGGCGAGCGGGGCGACCTCGATCACGCCGCGGTCGAAGTAACCGTTGACCCGGTCGGGGTCGAGCATGTCGTAGAGCGCATCGAAGAGCGGGCGAAGATACGGATCGACCTTGGCCTGGAGGTCACCGGGCAGGAAGCCGAGGCTCTCGCCGGCTTCGACCGCGGGACGGGTCAGGATGATGCGCTGGACTTCGCCCTCGACCAGGGCGGCTGCGGCCATCGCGACCGCGAGGAAGGTCTTGCCGGTGCCGGCGGGCCCGATGCCGAAGGTGATCGTGCTTTCGCGGATCGCGTCGACGTAGACCTTCTGGTTGACGGTCTTCGGCACGACCCGGGTGTTGCGGTTGTGCCAGACGACGTCGTCGAGCATTTCCTTGGGGCGCCGCGAAGACTGGATCGCGTTGGTCACCGAATCGAGCGTCGCCGGTTCCACTTCATGGCCGTCTTCGATCAGGCCGACCATTTCGTCGACCAGGCGTGCCGCTTCGTCCATCTGCTTTTCGTCACCTTCGAGCGTGAGCATGTTGCCGCGCAGGTGGACCTTGCTGGTGGTGCGGTCACGCAAAGCTTTGAGTACCGAGTCCTGGGATCCGGCCAGTTCGGCCGCGACGTCGTTGTCGAGGGTCAGGGTCCTACGAGGCAAGGTGTTCCCGCACGGCCGTGCTGACCCGCTTGCCGTCGGCCTTGCCGGCGACCTTGTCCTTGAGCGCGCCCATGACCTGGCCCATCTGCTTCTGTTCGGTGGCACCGGTGGCTTCGATCGCCTCGGCGACCAAAACGTTCAGGTCTTCGTCGCTCAGTTGGGCTGGCAGGTAGCCGGCGATCAGTTCGGCTTCGAACCTTTCGTCTTCGGCCTGTTCGGTGCGTCCGGCGTCGGCGTAGGCATCGGCGGCTTCAAGCCGCTTCTTGCGCTCACGCTGCAGGGCAGCGACTTCGTCGTCCTTGCCCAGCTTGGCGTCCTGCTGGAGGACGTCCTGAATCATCCGAAGCGCGGAAGCACGCTTCTTGTCCCCCTGCTTGAGGGCGGAACGGGCATCAGTACGGATTTGGTCCACGGCGGGCATAAAACAAGAGTACCGAGACGATCGGGACTAATCGACGTCGGGGAAAGTCTCTGGCTCGTCGGCATGGCTTGTTCTTGGTCCGAATGCCGAGAACATCACCACTCCACCGACCGTCACTACCGTTCCGTAGAGCAGAAAGATGATGTACGTGTGGTTGACCAGGGCCAGCGCGATCAGGGTCGCTCCAATCCCTGATGCAAAGGCGAAAAAGGAGCGTGGACTGCGAATCCCTTTGACGATCAGCACTGTCATCAGGATCGCGGCAGGGATCCACATCAGGAAGCCGATCGGGGCAATAACGCCGACCATGAAAAGGATCCCGGCGGCCGCCCAGGGCAGAAACTTGAGCATCAGATCAACCTACTCCCCGAGCTCTATGTGCTCTACGCGCCCGTCGAGAGGAAGCTGGAGAAAGCGGGTTCCGAGCTTCTCGAAACCTTCTTTGTCCCCAGTCACCAGAAAATTGTAGGTACCTTCCTGGCCCGTTTTGGCGAGGTTGTTGCTCTTGGCGAGGTTTCTCTGGATGGCTCCGGCGATCGCGTGACCGGCTGTGACCAGGCGTACGTCCCGCCCGAGCAGGCGCTGGAGCATCGGGGCGACCAGTGGGAAGTGGGTGCAGCCGAGGACCAGGGTGTCGACGTCGGCCTCTTTCAGGGGCTCGCAGTAGCTGCGGACCGTCTCGAGCACCGCTTCGTCGAAGGGAAAACCGCCCTGGATGATCGGGGCGAGATCGGGTGCCGCTACTTCGGTCACGGTGAACGGCCTGCCCTGCTCTTCCAGCGCCTTGGCATAGGCGCCGCTGGCGACCGTCGCCGGCGTCGCGAGGACGCCGATCCGCCCGGACTCGGTGATCGCTCCGGCGATTTCGGCCTCGGGGCCGACCACCGTCAGCACCGGAATGCCGGCCTCTTCGCCCATCTCCCGGATCAGAGGACCCGCGGCGGCGGTGGCTGAGTTACAGGCGATGACCAGCAGCTTGATGTCTTTCTCGAAGAGGAATTCGGTAATCGCCACTGCCCGGTCGGTCAGTTCTTCGACAGTCTTGGTGCCGTAAGGAAAGTGGCCGCTGTCGCCAACATAGATGTAGTCCTCTTCCGGAAGCGAGACCAGCAGTTCGTGAAGCACAGTCAGGCCTCCGACCCCGGAATCGAAGACGCCGATCATTCGCCGGCCTCCAGCAGCAGTCCGC
This sequence comes from Thermoleophilia bacterium, assembly GCA_016650125.1. Taxonomy (GTDB): domain Bacteria; phylum Actinomycetota; class Thermoleophilia; order Solirubrobacterales; family 70-9; genus 67-14. The sequence continues at coordinate 22,007 of JAENWT010000017.1, read as the reverse complement.
CCCAGTTCTCGTCGGTCAGGAACCGGCGGCTGGTCAGACCGACTCCGGCGAAGGCGACTTCTACCCGCTCGCGCTCGGTCGCGAGCAGGCCCGAGCAGACCATTCGGTCCGGCCGGTTCGATTCGTCCAGCTGGGCCGCCACGACCTCCAGCAGGGGAGCTGTCAGGTTGGCGACCACGGTCGGGCCGAGTTCCGGCAGTCCGGACTTCAGGTCGAATCGCTCGAGTTCGATCTCGACCGAATTGACCTTGGCGTTCTCGATCGCGGCTTCGATCGCCGCGACTTCGTGGTCGTAGCCGGAGACAGGGCCCCACCCCAGCTTCGCCGCGGCGATCGCCAGCACCGCCGAGCCGGTTCCGAGGTCGGTCAGCGGTCCGCCGCTCAATCCCCGGTCGTGAAGGTCAAGCAGGAGCTGAAGGCTGAGGCGTGTGGTCGAGTGGGCTCCAGTGCCGAAAGCCTGGCCGGGGTCAATCACGACTTCGAATTCCCCCGGCCCGCTTTTCTCCCAGGGAGGACGCAGCCAGAATGATGTGCCGCCGTCGGGTGCGGTGATCGCCAACGGCTTGTGGAAGGCGCGCCAGCGTTCGGCCCAGTCGTCGGCGACTTCGGTCGCGACCACCTCGACCAGCCCGTCGCCGCTCGCTGCCTCGACTTCACCTAGGTCGGGCAGCTCGCCTTCGGCACCGTAGATCGCGTATTCCACGTAATCCGCCGTAGTGGTCTCTTCAACGCCTCCGGGCGCGAGGACGGTCAGCTCGGCCAGGACGATCTCCGCCTGGTCCGGCCGGCAGCGCACCGCTAGCCGGATCATCTGCCGATCACGCCCGGGTGCGGCGGAAGCGGCCGAAGAGGCCGGATTCCTTCGGTCTGCGGTTCTCTTCAGTCAGGGTTCCGTCGAAATCGTTCACCAGCTTGAGCTGCTCCTCGGAAAGGTTGGCCGGGATCACCACGTTGAACACGAAACGGTGGTTGCCGCGCCGCTTCGAGGTGCCGAGCTGCGGCAGCCCCTTGCCCTTGAGGGCGGTCTCGGCGCCGGGCTGGGTTCCGGCGGGAATCTCGATCTCGTCGTCGCCGTCGAGGGTTTCGACTTCAACCGTGTCACCGCTGATCGCTTTGGTTGCGTCGACCGGGATCACGGTGATCAGGTCCTTGCCGTCGCGGATCATGTTCTCGCGCTCGGCCACCGAGACCTCGACGTAGAGGTCCCCGGACGGGGCGCCGGACTCGCCGGCATGACCGGCCCCGGCGATCCGGATGCGCTGGCCGGATTCGATTCCCGAAGGCACGTCGACCATCAGCGTTTTCGTCGTGTGGCTGCGGCCGAGGCCGGAGCAGACGCCGCACGGTGTTTCCGCGGTCTTGCCCTCGCCGTGGCAGACATCGCATGGCACCGCCCTGACCATCTGGCCGAAGGCGGTGTTGGCGACCGATCGCAGCTCGCCGGCACCCTTGCATTTCTCACAGGTGTGGATCGGGGTGCCCGGCTCCGCCCCGTTGCCGTGGCAGTGCTCGCAGGTGGCGACCACATCGAACTCGACTTCTTCGCTCACGCCTTCGAGCACGTCTTCGAGTCCGATCTCGATCCCGACACCGACGTCGGCGCCCGGAGCGGGACCGCGCCGGCCAAACCCCGCACCGCCTCCGGCTCCGCCGAAGAAAGCGCTGAAGAGGTCGTCAATCGAGCCGAAGCCCTGAGCCTGCGAAGAGAATCCGCCGGACCTGAGGCCGTCCTGCCCGTACTGGTCATAGGTCTGACGCTGTTTCTCGTCGGACAGGACCTCGTAGGCCTCGGCCGCTTCCTTGAACTTGTCCTCGGCCTCCGGGTCGTGACCGTTCACGTCCGGGTGGAGCTCCCGGGCGATCTTCCGGAACGACTTCTTGATCTCCTGGTCGGTGGCACTCCGGGGGACCCCGAGCACCTCGTAGTAGTCACGTGTGCTCATGCGTATACGTTCTCGAAATACTGCGAGAGTTCACGCGCCGCCTCGGAAACCGAGGCGATCGCCGTTTCGTAGTCCATGCGGGTCGGGCCGACCACGCCGACCGATCCGAGGTTCCGGTGGCCGAGTCCGTAGTTGGCGCCGACGACGCTCACCGAGCGCAATTCGGGCTGCGGGTTCTCGGCGCCGATCCAGAGGAAGACAGAACGCTCGTCGATTGCCGAGCGCATCATGCGCAGGACGCTGGCGCGCTGTTCGAGTGCGGTCATGAGCTGGTCGATCTGCGGCAGGTCCTGGGAGCGGCGCTCGTCGAGAAGGCGGCCGGCGCCTTCGACGTAGAGCGTCTCCTCGGGGTTCTGCTCGAGGTCGACCAGGGCCGGAGACAGGCGCTCGATGAAAGCGGCTTCGGTCGGGTCGAGACCCGGGCTGGCCAGCCTGGAGGCGATGCGGCGCGCGCCGAGGTCGATGCCGACGAGGGTTTCGTTGAGGTAGCTCGAGGCCCATTCGACCAGGCCCGGATCAACCGGAGCCTGGAAGGTGAAGGCGCGCTTGGTGACATCGCCGGCCGAAGTGATCGCGACGACCATGACCGTGTCGGGCTGCAGCAGCAGGGCTTCGACCCGGTGGATCGTCGCGGTGCCGAGCGGCGGCGCGACGACCAGGGCCAGCAGGTCGGTCATGTGCGAGAGCGCGGTGGTCGTCTCCCTCATCGCTTCGTCGACCTCACGCCGGAAACGGGTCGCATCAGGTTGCCCCGCGGCCGGAGGCCGGGCGACCGGCCGCAACATGATCGATTCGGCGTAGAGGCGGTAGGCGAAATCAGTCGGCACCCGGCCGGCCGAAGTGTGCGGATGGGTCAGGTAACCAGCGGCCTCTAGCGCCGCCAACTCGGCCCGGACGGTCGAAGGACCCCACGAGAGCTCGGCACTTTCGACGATCGCCTTCGACCCGACCGGGCGGCCGGTATCGAGGTAGGCATCGACCACGAGGCCGAGAATCAGCTCCTGTCGCTGAGAAAGCATGCTCCTATTGTAGGTAGCGCCAGTGGCCGGGAAGGTGACCGTGGTCCGGCCTTGGCTCAGTTCGGCGGAATCTCGAGTACCGCGGTGGCGTTCCGGATGACCTGGTTCTCGCCCTGGGCGGCGACCACGTCGACAGTGACCCGGTCGCCTTCGACCTCGGACACCTCGCCAGTGACCGCGATCTCCTGCTCGGGAAAACTCATGCCGCGGAACTGGACCGAAAGACTCTTCAGTGCCCGCGGATCGCCGCCGGCAGCACCGGCGCTTGCCTTGGCCACGAGGCCCATGACGTAGAGCCCGTGGAGGATCGAACCAGGCAGGCCGACCATCTTGGCGAATTCAGGATCGATGTGGATCGGATTGAAGTCCCCGGTCGCACCGGCGTAACGGTGCGGCACGTACTTGTCGGGGGTGACCTTCAGTTCTTCGATCGAATCACCGGTGTTGAGCTCGCTCATTTCAGACTCCCCTGACGATGTTGGTCCAGGTGGCGTGTACGACTTCGGCGCCGTCCTGGTTCACGGAACGGGTCTCGAAGACGTAGAAACCCTTGCCGTCCTTCTCGTAGATCTCGCGGCAGCTCGGTGTGGTGGTGATCAGGTCACCCGAGCAGACCGGCTCGCCCCACTGGAATTCCTGGCCGCCGTGGACCATCGCGGCGAAGTTCATCTCGACCTCCGGGTCGAAGAGCACCGGGCCCATCGCACCGGCGCTATAGACCACGACGAACATGGGTGGCGCGACGATGTTGCGAAATCCGGCTGCTTCAGCCGCAGCGGCGTCAAAGTGGACCGGATTATCGATCCCCATGACGTGGCAGTACTCGCGAATCTTTTCCCGGCCGATCTCGTACTCGAAGCTCGGCCAGCTCTTTCCCACCGCATCGGTCTTTAGCGCCATGCGGGAAAACTACCGGCTGGGCTCAATCCGAGGCGACCAGGAAGCGTGCGCCGCCCTGGTGCTTGGCGTCGTACATCGCGCGGTCGCATTCGCGAAGCGCCGCGTCGGCGTCGACGTCTCGGCCGTCGAGCATAAGCAAGCCGATACTCACGCTCGGCAGGAAGTTCTGGCCATTCGAATCGGAGATCTCGATCTTCGAGTCCCGAAAGCGGTTGAGAAGTGACTCGGCAACCCTCACCGCTCCTTCGTGCCCGGTGTTCGGCAGCAGCACCCCGAACTCGTCGCCGCCGATCCGGGCCACCATGTCGGTGTCCCGCAGCTCGGCCTTGAGGATTCGGGCAATCTCCTTCAGAACGCCGTCACCGGCGTGATGTCCGTGGGAGTCGTTGACCTGCTTGAAGTCGTCGAGGTCGATCATGAGAAGCGCGCCGCCTCCGTACCCCTGGGCACTGCGATCGAGCCGGTCAGTCAGGAGCGCGATGAACCAGCGGCGATTGAGCAGATCGGTCAGCGGGTCGTGCCTCGCCTGGTGCTGGAGCTCGCTTTCGGCCCGGCGCTGCTCGGTGACGTCCTCGATGTGGGCGACCGCGTTGATCGGATAGGGGTCGTCCGGTTCGCCGAGGACGCCGATGTCGAGTGCCGACACGTCGGCCTTCATCTCGAAGCTGGAGCCGTCCGGGCGATTGACCGTCCGCTCGAGGGTGAAGCTCGGCTGCTCGCCTTCCAGGATCGCCTTGCTGTCCCTGAGGGCGACGGCAAGCTTGTCCTCTTCGACCTCAACCAGTCCGCCTTCGGTGAGCCAGAGGCCGATCGCGTCGTCCTGCTGGTACCCGGTGATTCGCTCGGCTTCCGCGTTCGCGCCCTTGATCAGGCCTCCGCGTTCGAGGTCCAGGTGGAGCAGGACGATGCCGTTCGGAGCCCGGTCGAAAGTATTGAAGAAAAGCACCCTTTCCCGTTCCAGCGCCCGCTCCGCGATCTTCTGGCGGGTGATGTCGGTGGTCAGGGCGAAGATGAGCTCGTCGCCATCCTGATTCTGGGTCACCGACGAGGCGTTGACTTTGACGTCGTATTCGTCGCCATCCTTGCCGGTCATACGGATCTCGGTACCGGAGTCGACCCGGGCCGCCGGACCCCCGCGGACGATCTCTTCGAACCTGCTGGTGGCGACTGCGGAGTCCCCGGGATCGATTATCTCCTGGAACGGCCGGCCGATGAGCTCTTCCCGCTGGAAGCCGAGGCGGCTCTCGAGCGAGCCGAAGACATCAACGATCACGCCATCAGTCTGGACCGCCCAGAGAGTCTGGCCGGAAAGGGCGAGAACCTGATCCAGTTCTCCGATATGGGTGTTTGTCAGGCGCTTCAAGCGCAGTCCATTTTCTCCAAGTCAGTCATCCAGCTGCAGCACCGCCAGGAAAGCTTCCTGCGGGACTTCAACCCGACCGACGTTCTTCATGCGCTTTTTGCCCTTCTTCTGCTTCTCGAGCAGCTTGCGCTTCCGGGTGATGTCACCGCCATAGAGCTTCGCGGTGACGTCCTTCCGCACCGCTTTCACGGTCTCGCGCGACAGGATCCTCGCCCCGACCGCAGCCTGGACCGGGATGTCGAACTGCTGGCGCGGGATCGTCTTGCGCAGGCGGGCGACCAGTTCCTTGCCCTGGGCGTAGGCGAAGTCCTTGTGGGCGATCACCGAGAGGGCGTCAACCGTCTCGCCGGCCAACAGGACGTCGACCTTGACCAGCTCCGATGGCTTGTTGCCGATCGGCTCGTAGTCGAGCGAGGCGTAACCCTTGGTCGAGGACTTCAGCACATCGAAGAAGTCGAGCACGATCTCGGCCAGCGGCAGTTCGTAGCGGATCTGCACCCGGTGCGGGCTCAGGTAATCCATGTCGACATGGGTTCCGCGGCGGTTCTGGCAAAGCTCCATCACGGCGCCGACATAGTCAGTCGGCGTGATCACGGTGGCGAGAATGTACGGCTCCTCGATCGACTCGATCGATGCCGGGTCCGGCATTTCAGTCGGGCTGCGGACCTCGATCGTCTCGCCGCCGATCAGGTGGACCTCGTATCGCACGGTGGGGCTGGTCGCCATCAACTCGAGGTCGTACTCGCGCTCCAGACGTTCGCGCACGATCTCCATGTGGAGCAGGCCGAGGAATCCACAGCGGAAGCCGAATCCGAGCGCGTCAGAGGTCTCGGGCTCCCAGGACAGGGCGGCGTCGTTCAGGCCCATCTTGTCGAGCGCGTCGCGCATGTCTTCGTACTGCTCGGTGTCGATCGGGAAGAGCCCGCAGAAGACCATCGGTTTCACTTCGCGGTACCCCGCCAGCGGCTCGCCCGCCGGGTTCTCGAGGTCGGTCAGGGTGTCGCCAACCCGCAGCTTGGCCACATCCTTGATGCCGGTGATCACGTAACCAACCTCGCCGACGTCGATCTCGTCGATCGAAGTCATGACGGGCCGGAAGAAGCCAATGTCGTCGAGCTCGGCCTCGGTGCCGTTCTGCATCGCCAGGATGTGACCGTTCTTCTTGAACTTGCCGTCCATCATCCGCACGTAGGCGACCACGCCGCGGTACTGGTCGAATTCCGAATCGAAGATCAGGGCCCGCGAAGGCGCGTTGCCGTCACCGCTAGGCGGGGGGACGCGCTCGACGATCGCCTCGAGAACCTCGGGCACCCCCTGGCCGGTCTTTGCCGATATCTGCAAGATGTCGTCGGGATCGATGCCGAGCAGGTCGGCGACTTCGCCGGCCACCCGCTCCGGCTCGGCGCCGGGCAGATCGACCTTGTTCAGGACCGGGATCAGCTCGAGCCCGCTCTCGATCGCGAGGTAGGTGTTGGCGACGGTCTGGGCCTCGACGCCCTGGGCCGCATCGACCACCAGCAGGGCACCTTCGCAGGCGGCGAGGCTACGCGAGACCTCGTAGGAGAAGTCGACGTGGCCCGGCGTGTCGATCAGGTGAAGGTGGTAGGTCTTGCCGTCGGCCGACTTGAACTCGACCCGCACCGCCTGGGCCTTGATCGTGATGCCGCGCTCCCGCTCGAGGTCCATCGAATCGAGCACCTGGGCACGCATCTTGCCCGGCGCGACCGCCCCGGTGATTTCCAGGATGCGGTCAGCCAGGGTCGACTTGCCGTGGTCGATGTGGGCGATAATCGAGAAGTTGCGAATCCGGTCCATTGAGTCTTGGGAGTATGGCGAGCCGGGCGTTCCGGGGAGTTCCAATCAGAGCGGATTCAGCGGCGGAGCAGTGCGGTGGCGAGCTCTGCATGCCGTTGAATCCGCTAGCCGCAGAGGGCCGGATCGGGCTTGCCGTCCAGCCTGTAGACGACCGTCGGTTCCTTGCGCAGTACCTGCGTGACCGCGGGGTCATCCGCGATCCAGCCCGATTCTCGGGGAAACTCGCGGTTCGGCGACGGGCGGTCGAGGGTGACCACGAGGTAGTCATACTCCCCGTCGGCGACCCGTTGCCGGAACGCCTCGCAGCTGTCGGGCTCGACAAACCCCGCGTGTTTTTCGTGGACTCCGATGAACTGGACGTCGTTGTCGAGGTGCCGGCCGAACAGCGGGTACTGGCGCGTGGCGTTGGTCGCGATCGATTTGTCTTCCACCGTCTGGGCCCAGGCAAAGGCCTGATTGAGGCCGGGCGTCGTGAAGTCCGGGTGTTCGTATCGCTGGTCGAAGTAAGAGGTCTGGACTGCCTGTCCAGCCAGGATCGTGACCAGCACCGCTCCCGCGACGAGCGCTACCCGCGGTTTCGACCAGCCCGACCGATACGCCCGGGTGACGACGATAAGAACGAAAAACACCGCCGCGGCCACGAACACGCCGCCGAGGACCTGGCGGAAGCCTGCCGAATCGCTGATCGCGATCGTGAACGGAGCCAGCAGGGCGATCACGGCGATGACCAACCAGCGGATCCCCGGCTTCTGGGGTCCGACCGCGCTGCCGAGGAGCGCCATCGCGACGGCGAGTGCCGGCGCAAGGTACCGAAGTCCGGAGACAAAGCCGTTGGGCTCCCCGGCGGGACCCGAAGCCGAGGTCGGGGCCACGAGCCAGGCCAGCACCAGGGCCACGCCGACCGCGGCGGCGGTGCGCCGGGCCGGACCCGAGTCTCGGCTGAAACAGAAACCGAACGAGATCAGGGACAGCACGGCCAGGATGATCCAGCCGTCTCCGAAACCGTCGCCGAAGCCCGGCAGGAACCAGTCACCGATCACTCCGGGATCGGTCAGGTAGCCCCAGACCGATCCCGCGTCACGCCCGCCTACGTTTTGGGCCGGCCCGGGCAGCCCGATCGGACCGATGTGGTTGATCCACGGCAACGGGTTGCCGCTGTGGACCAGGTTCCGGAAGTAGAAGTAGAGCCCTCCGAGCGAAAGGCCGCCGAGGGCCGCGAGGACCGCCCGCCGGCGCAGGACCGGCTGCGCCAGGACGATCGCGCCGATCGCCAGGGCAAGTGCCGCCGGGATGAAGTTGACCTTGGTGCCGGCCGCGAGGCCGGCCGCGATCGCCACCACCAGGACCGGCCCGAGGGTGATCCGGCGCCCACCGGCCGCGGCGTTGATCAGGATCGCCAGTGCCGCCAGGACGAAGAAGGTGCCGACGATGTCGTTGCGCGCCTCGCCGGCCTGGTCGGCCATCGCGGTCGAGGCGAGCACGATCGCGACCCCCGCCAGGGAGATCGGGGCGCCACCGTAGGGACGCCCGATGCACCAGGCCGCCAGCAGGCAGGCGCTGAACCATCCGGCGTTGATCAGCGGCGAAGCGAGGTCGTTGCCGTAAGCGAACATGCCCAGCGAATGGATGATCTCCGAGTTCTGCGGGTAGAACCAGGTCAGGAACTGCGGCGCCAGGTAGTGGAGCGAGAAGGTGTCGCCGCTCTGGCTGATGCCCGCCGCGAAGGGCCCGTGGTACCAAGTCGAATCGAAGCCGGTCATGCCGGTCCCGAACTTCAGCCGCATGCCGATGGTGAACGCCCCGAAGGCCGCCGCGGCGATCGCGAAGCCGGTCCAGTTGAGCAGGGTCGAGGCCGGGACGTGGACCAGCGGGCTGCCTCCCCGCACCGCCGGGATGCGGCCTCCCCACCGCCAGATGGTCGCGGCGGCGAGACCCAGCAGGAGCAGGACCAGCCATCCGGAGAGCAGGCCGAAGGTGCCCGGGAGCAGGGCGAGCAGGATGACCGTCAGGGTCGCCAGGATCAGCGTCGCGGCCCAGGCGACCGGGCCGGACCAGCCGGGCAGCAGGCGGGCGCGCAGGTTCACCGCGATGTAACCGGCCAATGCAGCCCCGATCAGAAGGCCGCAGGTGCCGGCCAGGACTTGCACGAAGCTCACGCGCGCCGCCGCACGAGGTTCATGATCTGTTCGAGCTCAGGCACCCGGAGGAGCTGACAAACGGCGACGTAGGCGATGCCGCCTGTCGCCAGCGCGACCGAGATCGAGATGATCTGCCCGAGGATCTCCCGGCCGAGCAGGTGGTCGAGCAGGTCCCATATCTCATACGAGACACCCGCCAGCACGGCCGACCCGATCAGGATCCTCACCGTCGAGAAGATGAACGCGGGTGCGTCGATTCCCCCGATGCGCGGTCTCAGCAGGATCACCTGGGCGATGACCGACGTGGTCGTGGCGATCGCGGTGGCGGCGACGATCCCGGCGACACCGAACGGCTTGTAGAGAAGAAACGATGCGACTCCGGTGATGACCAGGTTGCCGCCGGCGATGGCGGTCGGGATCCACGGCTGCTGCAGTCCGAAGAACGTTCGGCTGAGCAGCAGGAACATGCCGTTGGTCGGCAGTGAGAAGGCGAACCAGAAGAGCGCGGTCGCGACCAGCTCCGTCTGGGCCGGACCGAATTCGCCGCGCTGGAAGACGATGCGGATCATCGGCTCGGCGAGCACCAGGATCGCGGCAGTGGCCGGCAGCAGGACGAATACGATCTGACGCATCCCCTTGGCCAGGGTCTTTCGCAGGTTCTCGAAGTCACCCCGGGTGGCGAAACGCGCCAGGGTCGGAAAGAGGACGGTCGCGATCGCCACCGAGAAGATGCCCTGCGGCAGCTGATATACCCGGAACGCCTTGTCGATCGCCGCCGGCGCTTCGTCGCTCACGAGGCTGCCGAAGAAGCTGTTGATCAGCAGGTTGAAGTTGATCAGGCCGAGGCTGAGCGTCACCGGGATCATCAGCAATAGGACCCGGCGCACGTTCGGATCCTTGAAATTGACCTTGAGCGTGAAGTGGAACGGCGTGTTTCGCAGGTCCCAGGTGGGGATCAGCAGCTGGACCACGGTGCCCGCCAGGACTCCGATCGCGTAGGCGTATATCTGGTGCTCCTCGGAGAAGAGCGGGACCGTGGCGATGACCACGGTGATGATCGTCAGGTTCCAGAAGAGCGGCGAGATCGCGAAGGCGCCGAAGCGGTCGTAGCTGTTGAGGATGCCGACCACGACCCCGGTCACGCCGAGCAGGATGAGGATCGGGAACATGATCTGCGAGAGGACGATCATCAGCGACTCGATTTCGCCGGTGAAGCCGGGAGCGAAGAGCGGCATCAGGAAGCTGGCGAAGAGCACGAAGAAGGCCGTGATCGCGCCGAGGACCATGGTCACCAGCAGGATCAGGGTCGAGGCCATACGGAAGGCTTCCTTGACCCGGCCCCGCTCGATCTGCTCGGTGAAGATCGGGACGAACGCCGGCTGCAGCGCGGCGTCGGCGAACAGGGCCCGGATCAGGTTGGGCACCTGGAAAGCCACGGTGAAGGCCGACATCGGCCCCGAGATGCCGAAGTAACCAGCCGCGACGACCTCACGCCCGAGGCCGGCCACCCGCGAGGCGGCGGTAGCGATCGAGAAGAAGGCGGTGGACTTGGCGAGCTTGCCCGGCCCGGCCCGCTTCGTCTCGGCCCCGACCACCGCTTCGGTCAGGGGCGAGGCGACTCCGCCCTCTTCCCCGAGTTCGCCCCGGGCGGTCCAGAACTTCGGCGGAGGCTCGGCCAGCTCCGGCTCCGGCTCCGGCTCCGGCTCCGCTGGGGCCGGTTCCGGGGCCGGCTCGGGTATTTCCGGGGCCACCTCCGGTACTTCAGTAGCCGGCGCCTCCACCTCCGGAGCCGCTTCCTGGGGTGCCAGCCGCTCCGTGATTCGGCTCAGGGCCTCTTCCGCGCGCGCCGCGGCGGCCTCGAATGCATCGAGTCCTGAATCCTCAGTCGGCTTCATATGGGGGTCGGAGGGCGTTTCCAAGGTCGCTATCGCTATAGTCGGCGACCGCTTGTGAGGGAATTCCCCCGACAGCAGGCAGACGAAAAGATCATGGCCAACATAGCCTCACAGAAAAAACGAATCCTTCGCACCGAGCGTGAGCGCGTCGAAAACCGACGTCTTACCAGCGCGATCAAGACTTACTTCCACCGCCTTGAAACCGCGGCGAAAGACGGCAATGCCGAATCTGTGGAAACCGAGCACCGCGTGCTCGTCTCCAAGATCGACAAGGCCGTTCAGCGTGGCGCCATCCACCGTCGTAACGGTGCCCGCAAGAAGTCCCGCGCAGCACGCGTCGCCACCGGCGCCTAAGGACTCCTCTCCGCACCCCTTCATGTGGCCGGCTCAGCCGGCTTCATCGGTTGCGGCGAGCAGCGCCAGGTCGAGGGCCAGCTCGTCCGGATACTCGGCGCCGCCGCGGGTCCAGATCTCGAGGTCGGCCATCGCGATCGTGGCCCCGCGCATGCCGGCGACCGAAGCTCCGGAAAGTGAATTGATCAGCTTGCGCGCCAGGAACGGCGGCATCGAGAGCTCGCGTTCGATCTGATTCGGCGCCCGGCCCGCTTCGAGCAGGCTCAGCGCCTTGTTGGCCCGCCGCACGCTGGTCGAAGTCGGGTAGACGGCGCTGCCGGCGGTCGAGCCCTGGCTGATCAGTCCCTCGGCGATTTCGATCGCCCGCACCCGGTCACCGGCAATCAGGGCGTCCCCGAGGGCGAAGTTGCTGGTCTCGGTGGCGTCGGCCACCATTTCGTCGAGGTCCTCGTCTTCAACCCGCCCGCCCTTGCCGGCCCAGATGGCGAGCCGGTCCAGCTCGTTCGAGAGCCGGGTCAGGTTGGTGCCGAGGTGCGAGATCAGGAACCGGGCGGCGTCGGGAGTCAGCTCGAAGTCGCGGGCCGCCGCGAGCTTGATCAGGTGGATCGGCAGCTCCTGGGCACTCGGGGCCGCGAAAGAAAGCACGTCGCCGTCGACCTTCTTCACCGCCTTGGCCATTTCGGCCGGAACCTTGCCGCGCGCTATCAGGACGATCGTGGTTTCGGGCGGGGCGGCGAGCACAGCTTCGGTTACCCGTTCCGCCTGCCGCTTGCCCCACTTCTCGATGTGGTCGGCCAGGAGATAACGCCGGGTCGGGATCAGCGACATCGCCGAGATCGCCTCGACCAGGGCGTCGGCGTCGGCACTGCCGCGGTTCTCGGCCGGATCGAAGATTTCGAGGGAGGCGGCGCCGCCTTCGTCTTCGGCCCGCTTCCGCAGGCGCGCCCGGGTCTCGTCGATCTTGGCGATGTCATCGCCGTGGATCAGGTACGCCGGTTTCATCTCGTCCGCCATCGGTGCATTGTCCCGCCTCGGGCGGCGGCGCGTGTGCTGGGGCCGCGAGATCCCAAAAGTCAGCGATAATCGCCGACTTTCGGGATCTCGGTGCCTTTTGGCGCGGACTCAATGGCCGGTTTCGACTCTGTAGCCCTCGCGGTCGATCACGATCGAGATCGTGCCATCCTGATCGGTGCGCAAGACCTCCGTTCCGGCTTCACTGAGTTCCGACATCGTCCCCGCGGTCGGATGGCCGTACGAATTGCCCTTCCCCACCGAGATCAGTGCCAACTCCGGATCGGACCCGGAGAGGAGGGCCGGCAGGCCGACGTCGTCGCTGCCGTGATGTGCCACCTTGAGCACGTCCAGAGGGCCTGGGTCGACCGGCGCCGCTTCGGCTTCCGCGTCGCCGGTGAGCAGCATGTGAAACCGCCCCACTCCGAGTTCGACCACCACCGACCGGGTGTTCGGGTCTTCGGCCAGTCTCGCTCCGGGGGCCTTCGGTGACGGCCAGAGCAGGTCGGCCTCGACGCCACCAAACGTGAACGATTCCCCGGAATGGACCCGCTCAACTGCCGCGCCCGAGTCCCTGGCCTCCGAGACGAGCGACGCAGGAACTTCGTCGAAGAGGAAATGCCCGACCGGGTGGTCGCCGAACACGTCGTAGAGGCCGCCGAAGTGGTCGAGGTGCCGGTGCGTCAGCACCACCGCGGCCAATCGCTCCACGTCCGCCGATTCGAGCGCACCCTCGAGGTCTTCCCCGGGAGGACCGCCATCGACCAGGACCGGATCGCCGCTGGCCGGGCGGATCAGGATCGCGTCGCCCTGGCCGACGTCCAGCACTTCGATCCGGGCCCCTCCGGGCGGTGGCGCGTCCAGGTGGCGGCGGTGGTCACCAAGGACGGCCGCGACGAAGACGACCGCGGCGGCCAAAGCAGCCAGGAGGCCAATTCCGGTGATGACCCGGTTCCGGCGACGGCGCGGGTCCTCCGGCTCGTTCGGGTCCCGGGGGCGGGTCAGCCGAAGCAAAAGACCACAGCCGAGCCCGACCGCGAGGTAGATCAGCATCAGATCGAAAGGTCCGCTGACCTTGACATCGAGCTGGGTCCACGACGGTCCTCCGCACCAGGCGGCCACCTGGGCGATGTAGGCCAACAGCGGTGCGTTCAGCCAGTTGAACGGCAATGCCATCCAGTCCGCGACCTGACCGAGAGCCGCCGAGATCATGCCCAGCCACATCGCCGGGGCCACCGCCGGCAGGGCAAGCAGGTTGGCCACAAGTGTCGTGACCGGGAAGCGCTCGAAATGGAACGCCATCAGCGGTGCCGTCGCCAGGGTCGCCGCGACGGTCACTGCGGCACCATCGACCAGGCCGGTTCGCCAGCCACCGCGACCGATCAGATTGGCCAGCCGGACCTGGAGCGGGCCGGTCAGAAGGTAAATGCCGATCACGGCCGCGAAGCTGAGCTGCCAGCCGATGTCGGACCCCGCCCTGGGGTTTAAGGCGAGGGTGACCGCCGCGGCCAGGACCAGCGCGTAGAGCCGTGAGGCCGGCCTGGTCGCTGCCAGCGCGATCAGCCCGGCCATACCCATCACGCCGGCCCGCTGGATCGACGCCCCGGCGCCGGTCAATGGCACGTAGATCAGGATCAGCGCAGCGACGCAGATGAGTCGAGTGCGCGGACCGAACCCGGCGAGCGCCATGAACGGGATCGCGAGAAGGCCGAGCAGCACAATGTTCTGGCCGCTGACCGCCAGCAGATGGGCCAGACCGGAAGCCTGGAAGTCGTCCTTCGTGGTCTCGTCGATCGTGTCGTCCTGGCCCAGCACGAACCCGCGGGCGAGCGCCGCCTCCCGTTCCGGCATGCCTCTCCCCAGAGCCGCCTCGGCCCGGTTCCTCAGCGAATCGACCCACCCCGACATCCCACCCCGGCGCTCACCATCGAGCCTGATTTCGCCGGCCTGCAGCACCCGCTTGATGCCCTGTCGTTCGTACATCTCTCGGAAGAAGTCGGGTGGGTTCTGGACCACACCATCGGCAACGACCCCGCTGCCGGTGTCGATCCGGGGCGGCGCCCAGGCCGACTCGACCATGATCCGGCCGCCTTCGGCCTGAACCGGGACCCGGGTCATCCCCATCGAGTGCTTGACCACCCCGGTGGTGAACCCCTCAACCTCGAGGTCGGTCCCGGGCGCGACCTCCAGCGCTCCACCGTCGATCGCGGCGATCCGCCAGCTGCCCGCGGCGGTGCCGGCCAGGATCGCCGCGAGCAGAACCAGAACCATCGCGAAGGGCGGGAACCGCCCGCGGTCGTTGAGCGCGACGAGGATCAGGATCAGTGCGATCGCCGCCTGCGACAGTCCTCCCGGTGGTGCCCAATGGGGCGATATGGCGAGTCCCGCAGCGAGGCCGGCGAGAACTGCGACCCGCCAGCCGCCTGTCCTCAGGTTCTTGAGCGTCGCGCTCAGGGCTGGAGCCCGGAGCGCAGCGCCTCCATCGTCACCGGGCCGATCCCGCTCACCTGGTCGAGGTCGTCGATCGAACCGACGCCTTTCGAATCGCGGAACTCGATGATCTTCGCCGCCGTGACCGGGCCGATGCCTTCGATCTCCTCGAGTTGTTCCGGGGTCGCTGCGCCGAGGCTCACGGGTGCATCTGGCAATCCGGCCGCTGCCACCACGGTCCCTCCAGCTTCACCGCCCGCACCTCCAGTCGTTGCCAACACCGGGACCACGACCTGCTGGCCATCGGCAAGCACTGCGGCCCGGTTGATCGCCCCCGGCACAGCCTTTCTCAACAGCCCACCGGCCCGCTTGATTGCATCAATGACCCTTGTGCCCTGCTTCAGTTCGTAGACCCCGGGCCGGGCGACCCCGCCGGACACATCGACCACCAGCATCTCGGCGCCCGAGGTCGAGGCGAAGCCACCCCCGTCCTGCGCGGCACCGCCTTCCGAATCCACCGAATCACCCGGACTCGCCGCGCTCACCGGGAACGAGCTCCCGGAGTCACCCGACCCCGATCGCAGCGAATTGGCGCCGACGAGCAGTAGCACTGCTGCGATGACAGCGTAGATGACGATCTGGTTTCGGCTGATCCCGGCCACGAACCCAGCTTCGGAAGGTCGCGCGCAAGGATGGTTCAGAGACCGGACATCAACTCCGGCGAAATAGTCACAGCTTCGAATCGGGTCGCGTATTCGCTCCCAGGGGGACCAAGTCGCAGCGCGGGATCTTCAATGGTGCCGTCCCTATTCGTCCCTGCCGTCCCAGGGGACGAGACGGGACGCGTCCCTGAAGGAATCTACGGGGCGACGACCGCGTGAATCGGTCCGACGAGCGACTTCTTCGTCCGCGTGATTCGATCCGGTATTCGAATATTCGGAGAAGCTGTCCGGTGCGTTGATCCCGGGCCCCTGAATACCGGACTTCTGACGGTACTTCCGTCCTGGACATCTGCCTATAATTCCGCACACGGACTCCTTGGCAGGGGACCTCCGCGCGGCCGCATCCGCAGGCGCGTGATCATCGACGACGGGGGTATGGCTTGATAGCAACGACGCAGACTGCAGTGGCTGGTGTCCGCAGGACGGTGATTCTTCTCGCCACGGTCCTCGCGATGATTTTCGCAACGACTGTCAGCACCCAGCATGCGGCCGCCGGCCCTGTCGATCGCGACAGCGTCGTTGCCCCTGCCTCCGGTACGTCGGTCTCGGCTCAGTCCGGGGTTTCGTCGCGAAACACACCCGGCAGCCGGCTAGTCCCGGTCTGGGCGATGGTCGAGGGCGGGAAGCCTGTGATGGGCGGCAAGGTCCGGCTCTTCACGAACCGGAACGGGCAATCCCGCAGGGTCCCGATCAAGGGCACGGCCCGTACGGCCAGCCATGGCACAGCGGTTCTTCATCCCGTTCGGGTCCCCTCGAACTTCACAGTCGTCGTCCGCGGCGGCAAGGTTGGTGGCAAGCGTTTCCGCGGCGAGCTCAAGACCAGGGTCCGCAGCTATGGGGCGCCCGACATCCTCACGGTCAACCCGGTGACCACGATCATGACCGGTTATCAGCATGCCCACCCGAAGATCAAGCCCTCCGTCGCCGTGAAGCGCGTCAAGCGCTACCTGGAGATCCCGAAGTTCCATGACATCTCGATCGACCTTCGGCGCTCCGACAAATACTTCGATGGCAACGTCCTCCTCCGCCGGATCAAGGGCAGCAGCATGGACAAGCTCGTCCGGAAGACGGTAGTTCGAATCGATCACGGCGGTCGCCATACGACCAATCCGTTCATCGACTCGCGTTACCGGCAGACCGTCGCCCGGAGTGTTGGTGGCGGGATCGAGGAAGTGGGCGCCGCGTCGATAGCCACGGGGATCTTGGACGGTGCCCTTTCATCTATCGGTGGTGACTTGGCGAACTTCGCGATCGGGCACGTCCTGAGTGCACTCGGGCTCGGTACCAGTGATCCTGACGCGGCGGCGCTCGCAAACATATCCAGCCAGCTGACTCAGATCAGCGCCCAGATCACGGAACTGGAAGGGTCGGTATCCCACCTCGAGTTGCTGCTCGCCCAGGACCAGTACGGGCAGATCGTCCAGCAGATGGCCAACGACCAGAGCACCATTGACGACGCCGAGAACAACCTCAGCTACATCATCTCCATCCAGTCATCAACCGATCCGAAGACCAAGGCGGATACCAAGACGCTCTCCGACGAACTTCTCGATGAAATCGAGCAGGACGTGATCCCGATCGGCAGCAACATCAGCGTCAGGCTTTCGAACAGCACCGGTCTGATCCAGGCCGCCTACAACGAGCAGTACGCGGCGGCACAGGACAAAACTGGCGCCACGTACCCGTTCTTCACCTCCGACAACTCTGTCGCGCCGCGCCAGGTGCTCGATTTCTACGCCTCGCTGCAGGCCCTTCAGGGAATGTTCGTCGCCGAATACAACCAGGCGAGGACGACCCTGAGTCCTGCCACCATCACGAACAAGGTCAGCGCGTTCAGTGATGCCATAACCGCCGAGGTCGGAACTCTCAAGCCGCTGGTGGGTAACGGCGAGCTTGTGGACACGACCCCGGGCGGCAAGCTCTGGTTTGCTGGCGAGGGTGACACCTTGCCGTGCGACTTTGGTTCCCAGCCCCCGGTCCACACCTTCGCAGCCACCCAGGGCGGCCAATCCATCGTCCGGACCCTTGATTGCGGCGGCGAGATGAACCCCGAGACCTACTGGTTCTTTCAGGGTCAGGCGCAGCAGGTGACCGATGCTCCGTCGGACAAATCCCCGCAGTACTGGTCGTCTATTCAGCTCGACACGTATGTGCCGCCGTTCGCCTCTACCTACGTCGCACCGGGCGCCAGCGCGAGCACCAGCGTGACCCTGCCTCAACAGCCACGCGCTGCCGTGCTTGCGGAAATCCAGCACCTGGCTTCAAACTACGCCGCCGCCGGTTTCAGTTCACCGGGTGCGTTCCTCAAGGAGCGCGGATTCAACATCGGGGCGGCCGACCGCGTCTGGGCGAACCCGACCACTTCCCCCAATTACGACTCCTGTTCGGTCACCGTCGGATTCCCCAGGTGCCCTGGTTTCAACCTGTCGACCAACGGGACTTTCGTCACGAAGCCGACGAACAACGGCCAGGATCCCGGTTATGAGGGCATCGGTGGCCTCTTCGTGGGGGACATTCCTGCCGGTGGCTTCTGGTAGCCGGACAGGACGCGTCTAAGCAGCGATTAGTTCCAGTATCCGGACGTCCCCCTGAGAGACGAAGCGGGTCCCCGCTAGGACCCCTTTCCGAAAAGTGACCGGGATAAGGGCTTCAGTGCGGCCTCGATTCCGGTCACTTCTAATTCGCCGGTTTGACCACCAGGTTGACCAGCTTGCCCGGCACCACGATCTCCTTGACGATCTCGACGCCATCGAGGTGCTTGACGATGTTTTCGGCAGCCTTCGCCAGTTCGAGAATCTCGTCCTTCCCGGTGTCTTCAGCAACTTCGATCCGGTCGCGGACCTTGCCGTTCACCTGGACGACGATGGTCACGGTGTCGGACTTCAACATTGCGGGATCGGCTTCGGGCCAATCCTGCTCCCAGACCCGGTCGTCGGTCATCCCTTCGTAGACCTCGGCACCGAGGTGCGGCGCGAATGGCTGGATCAAGGACGCCGCGGTCGCCGTGGCGAAGGCCAACGCCGCTTTACCTTCGGAGTCCCCGATCAGGCCGTCCTTGACCCGGTAGATCTCGTTGACCAGCTCCATCACGGCGGCGATCACGGTGTTGAACTGAAAGCCCCGGCTGAAGTCCCGGGTCGCTTTGTCGATCGCCCAGTGGGCCTTGGCCAGCAGGACCCGTCCTTCGCCTTCGATCCCGGCCGGTGGCCCTTCCGCCGGCACGCCGGCCGCGGCGATCTCTTCGCTCACCCGCCAGAGCCGCGACAGGAAGCGGTGAACGCCCTCCACCCCTTCGTCGGTCCAGTCGCCGCCACGCTCGGGCGGGCCCATGAAGCAGACGTAGGTGCGAGCGGCGTCGGCGCCGTGGCGGGCCACGTACTCCGACGGGCTGACCGTGTTGCCTTTCGACTTCGACATCTTGGCGCCGTCGCGGGTGATCATTCCCTGGGTGAAGAGGTTGGCGAAAGGCTCGGCCACGCCGAGGTGCCCCATGTCCTTCAGGGCCTTCGCGAAGAACCGCGCGTAGAGCAGATGGAGAATCGCGTGCTCGACCCCGCCGATGTACTGGTCGACCGGCATCCAGTGGTCGACCGCTTCTCGACTGAATGCGGCTTCGTCGTTTTGGGAGTCGAGGTACCGCAGGAAGTACCAGGAGGAGTCGACGAAAGTGTCCATCGTGTCGGTCTCGCGCTTCGCGGCGGCTCCACACGTGGGACAGGGAACATTGACCCAGTCGTCGGCCGCCGCCAGCGGACTCTTGCCTTTCGGCGCGTAGTCCTCGATCTCCGGCAGGACTACTGGCAGCTGGTCCTCGGGAACCGGGACGAGGCCGCAATCGTCGCAATGGACGATCGGGATCGGCGCGCCCCAGTAACGCTGACGCGAGACGAGCCAGTCACGCAGGCGGAAGTTGACCGAAAGCTCCCCGCGGCCCTCTTCGGCCAGCCAGGCGACGATCTGGTCGTAAGCCTCGCGGTTGTGGATGCCGTCGAAACGTCCAGAGTCGACCATCGGTCCGTCACCGGTGTAAGGCAGCTCGCCGGAATACTCTTCCGCGCCCTCGCCGGGTTCTTGAATGACTCGACGAATGGGCAGATCGAACTTCTGTGCGAAAGCGAAGTCGCGGGCGTCATGGCCCGGGACCGCCATGACCGCGCCGGTGCCGTAATCCATCAGCACGTAGTCGGCGACGAACATCGGGATCTCTTCACCGTTGACCGGGTTGGTCACGGTCCGGCCGAGCGGCACACCGGTCTTCGGCCGGCCTTCGTCGCCGCGTTCCTGGAGCGATTCCCGGGCGACCGAGTTGACGTATTCGCGGACCGACTCCTCGGCGTCAGTGCCACCGATCAGTTCGTCGAGCTGCGGATGTTCCGGGGCAATCACGAAGAAGGTCGCGCCGAACAGGGTGTCGGGCCGCGTGGTGAAGACGGGGAAGTCGATGTCTGCACTTTCACAGCGGAACGTGACTTCGGCGCCTTCGGAGCGGCCGATCCAGTTCTTCTGCATCGTGATGACGTGGTCGGGCCAGGATTCGAGCTGCTCGAAGTCGGCCAGTAACTGCTCCGCGTACTCGGTCGTCTTGAAGAACCACTGGCGCAGGTTGCGGGTCTCGACCTCGGTGCCGCAGCGCTCGCAGCGGCCGTCGACCACCTGCTCGTTGGCCAGCACGGTGGCATCCTTGGGGCACCACTGGACCGGCGCCTGGGTGCGGTAGGCAAGACCTTTTTCGAAGAGCTGCAGGAAGATCCACTGGGTCCAGCGGTAGTACTCGGGGGTGTGGGTCGCGATCTCCCGCGACCAGTCAATCGAGATCCCCCACTCCGTGAACTGCTTCCGGAACGAGTCGATCGACTTCTCGGTCGCCACGCGGGGCGGCACGCCGGTCTTGATCGCGTTGTTCTCGGCCGGCAGCCCGAAAGAGTCGTAACCCATCGGGTGGATGACTTCGAAGCCGTTGCGACGGCGGAAATGGGCGATCGCGTCGCCGACCGAATAGCACTTCAGGTGGCCGACGTGGGGTTCGCCCGAGGGGTACGGAAGCATCTCGAGCACGTATGCCTTGGGCCGGGACGGGTCGAAGCCTTCCTGTCCCGGATTGGGCACCTGCCAGGTCTTCTCGTCAGCCCAGACGCCCTGCCATCTTTCCTCGATCTCCCGAGGTTCGTATCGGCTCATCAGCGCGGAGTGTATTTGGCTTACACCCGGCGGGCCGGTCCCTCCGGCGCGGCGTTCAGTCCGCGTCCGGGCGCCACTGGCGGACGTCCGGCACCGGGGTCAGCGTCGCTTCGGCGTGCTCCCGGACGGATTCGAAATCCGGTGGCAGCGAAAGCCTCTCGCCGAGATGCTCGGCCTCTTCGTCGGTGGTGAATCCGGGGCCGATCGTCGCCAGCTCGAAGAGCACTCCGCCGGGCTCGCGGAAATAGACGGCCTTGAAGTAGAAACGGTCGATCACCGGCGTGGCCTGAAGGCCGGCCGATGAGACCTTCTCCTGCCACTGCTCGTGCTGATCGAGCGGCGAGGCCCAGGCGATGTGGTGGACGGTGCCCGCCCCGGGGATGCCGCGCTCGTCCGGCGGCGGATCCAGCTGGTAGGTGCCGGAGCGGTCCTCGCCCGCCCGCTGCCAGAGGCCGTCGCCCAGCTTCGCGAAGCCGAGAACGTCGCCGAGGACCTCTTCGGTGAAGTCCTGGTTGCCGGAGTAGACACGCACGCCCTGGAAGCCCTGGATCGCGAACTCGGGCGGGATCTCCTTGTGCCGGGGGACCAGCGCGGGTTCGTCGCCGGTGTAGACCTCGAACTCATGGTCGAGGCCTTCGGGATCGGTGAACCTAAGCGACTCACCTTCGAGGGAGGTTTCGGTCCCGGCAGCCTCCAGGCGTTCCTTCCAGAAAGTGAGCGCTTCAGCCGAAGGCAGTCGCCAGAGGATCCGGTGGATCATGCCGGCGCCGGCCCGTCCGGGACGCGCCCCCGGGTACTCGAAAAAGGTCAGGTCAAAGCCGGGACTGCCCTTCTCGTCACCGTAAAAGAGGTGGTAGACCGAAGGGTCATCCTGATTCACGGTCTTCTTGACCATGCGCATGCCGAGAAGCCCGGCATAGAACTCCACATTGCCCGGCGCGTCGCCGGTAATGCAGCTGATGTGATGGACACCTTCAAGCCGTAGATCGCTCATACGTCAAACATAGAACAGCGGTCAAGTGCTAGCTCGCGAGTTAAGGGTCTATTCGGTCTACCGAGGGGCGGGCAAAACTGGAATCAGGAGAACTAGCCCCTGGTTTTTGCCCGGTGGTTTCAATCGATCAACGCAACAGTGAACATTGTTGCGTCGACCGATTGGAGATGAAAAGTGAGAAGTGCGACCCCTGGAGCCACCGGCAAACGCCTCGGCCACGCCGACCGGCAGAAGGTCTTTGACCT
>JAENWT010000016.1 GCA_016650125.1 Thermoleophilia bacterium | reverse complement strand
CGGTCGGCTTCGCGGAGCTTCCTGGTGATCTGTTCTGGGGTGTGGCGTCTCTTCTTCACTTGCGGGGTTCCTTGTCTGTCCATTCTGATGGACATTCTGGACTCTCACAAGGGGTGGCTCAGTCTCGGGGGTGCACCTCAGTAGCTCGTCAGAAAAATGAGATTGCCGCGAATCAGAAATCTTGGACGGATAATCGGCAGGTAGCTTCCTGGACAGCTGGGGAATTACTACGGCGAACTCTTCGATGAGGAGTGAGTTACGTGCACTCCGAAGCTTCGTCTTGGAGGACCAACCGTCGGAATAGATTTGTAGCAATGCGGTCTATCCGTTCCGAAGGCGTTCTCGAAGTTCCGTTCTCCGGATCTTGCCGCTGACAGTCTTGGGCAAATCCTCGACGAAGTGGATCTCCCGTGGATACTTATAAGGGGCGGTTTGCCCCTTGACGTGGTCCTGAAGCTCACTAGCCAGATCATCGGAGGCATCTACCCGTGGGGCCAGGACGCAGAAAGCAGTAACTATCTGCGTACGCTCCGGATCATCCTTACCCACAACTGCGGCCTCGACCACGGCAGGATGATTGATAAGGGCCGATTCGACTTCGAATGGGCCGATTCGGTAGGCAGATGAAGTGATGACGTCGTCGTCGCGGCCCTCGAACCAGAAGTAGCCGTCAGCATCGCGCCACGCCTTGTCTCCCGTGAAATACCAACCGTTGCGGAACGCCTTCTGATTTGCAGCGTCGTCCCCGACGTACTCCCGGAAGAGTCCGATCGGCCTCGAAGGCTCAAATCGGATTGCAATATTCCCAACGACGTCATTTGCCGCAGGCTTGTCGTCATCATCCAAGACATCAACCTGCCAGCCTGGAACTGGCTTTCCCATGGAGCCGGCCCTGACGGGAACGGATCGATAGTTGGCCACCACGCAGGTAGTTTCGGACTGGCCGTAGCCATCCAACACCGTGAGCCCACCGGTCCCTTCTTTCCAGGCCCTTATTATTTCAGGGTTCAGGGGTTCGCCAGCGCTTGTGCAATGCCGAAGGCGAGAAAGATCAAAATCGGTAATCGGGCCTTGGACTAGAGTTCGGTAGAGCGTCGGCGGCGCGCAGAACGAAGTTATCGAGCCTTTCTCGATGATCGAAAGAATCGAATCCGCAGTCGGGGTGGTGAGCGCAACTTGAACCACCGTTGCGCGTTCATGCCACTGGCCAAATAGACCGCCCCAAGCTGCTTTAGCCCATCCAGTGTCCGAGACTGTCCAATGCCTGTCTCCGGGTCGCAGATCCTGCCAGAACCTGGCGGTCGACACATGCCCGAGACCGTACGAGGCGGGATGAAGAACCATCTTGGGAAGACCTACTGTGCCGCTGGTAAAGAACAGCATCATCGGGTCGGAACGCTTTGTAGGCTCCGGGGGAAGTTCCCCGCCGTCCGCCTGGTCGATCAGCGAGTCGAAATCCAGCCATTCTCCAGAGGCGGCCCCGCCAGCCATAAATCGCAGTCGCAAGGTTCTGAGGTCTTCCTCAATGGAATCAACCTTTCCCCCACCCGCAAAGTCGGTTATGACGGCGGATGCTTCTCCGCTTTGAACCCTGTAGGCGATGTCGTTCGGAGTGAGCAGATTCGGAGCTGGCATGACGACCGCCCCGATCCGAATCGCCCCGAGCATTGCTGCATACCAAGCCGGATTTCTTGGAAGCATGATCAGAACTCGATCACCCTTCGTAATTCCGCTCGCGCTTAGCGCTCCAGCCGCACGGCTGGCAAGTTCCGCGAGATCACTCGCCGTATGCTCCGCGATCAGTTCACCCGTGCCGTCGAGCGACACAAGCGCCATGTCATCCGGTGATTCGTCTGCCCACTTTTCCACGACTTCGATCACGGGATTGAATATGGGCGGGACATCTACTGAATATCTGCTGCACTCCTCTTCATACGAAGACAGTCGGGGCTGAGCCGACCGGTCAGGAAATACTGGGTGCTCCGAGTCGGACATTTCATTCGCCTTTCCACTGAGGTTTACGCTTCTCCCTGAATGCTCGCGGACCCCCTCTCCTGAATAGCTGCCCTATTCGGTGCTTTCTGTAAGTACGGCAGCCTCGGCGTCAGGATCAGGTACCGTCACCCAGAAATGATCAAATCGCGCCTCCAAGACCGGCGTTCCTATGATGTCAACGGCCGGTGTCGTATCTACCTCCTTGGCAGCGAGCCGATCGAGGCCAGCCGCCACCTCGGCGAAGAAGTCTGGCTCAGCAACAGGGCGCCCGTAGTGACAAAAGAAAGCAACCTTGACCGCCTCACCGAGATCAGCCAAGCGGTGAGCCGTCCGAACCAATTGATCCAAGTCCGAGTCCGGAAAGTGGGTGTATATAGGCCCCGCGTTGGAGCTGTCACCGGCGAACAGGAGTCCCGTTTTTTCCTCAAGGAGACAGATTCCGTCGGGGCTGTGGCCGGGCGCGTGGATGACCTTTAGAGTCCGATCGCCGAGATCTATGGCGTCGCCATCCTTCAATAGTTGGGTCGCACGCGTTGGTCGGA
This sequence comes from Thermoleophilia bacterium, assembly GCA_016650125.1. Classification (GTDB taxonomy): domain Bacteria; phylum Actinomycetota; class Thermoleophilia; order Solirubrobacterales; family 70-9; genus 67-14. The sequence goes on along the minus strand of JAENWT010000016.1, from coordinate 62,482 downwards.
GGTCCCAACTCGCCTCGTCCCATCCGGAAGGAAACGGTCTTGGGTCAGATTCGGTGCCCAGGATCCATAAGAACTCATGATCCAAGGCACGGGCCGTCTCGGCGGCATCGAGTTGTTTTCGAGCATAGCCCAAATATGCATCGAACAGCTCGCGCGGGATCGCCTCCTCGATCAGAGGGGCTCCGATCTCGTGAATCGCGACATCGTCGAACTCCCAATTTCCTCCGATATGATCGAAATGGTAGTGGGTGTTGACAACGCTGATGGGACGGTCGGTCAGGCTCTCAGCCACCGGACGTATGGGAACAACCCCCATGCCCGTATCCAGGAGGACTGCTCTATCGCTTCCTTCCACAAGCCATGAATAGACATGTTGGGGCTCGGCGATCAGCCAAACCCCGGGTGCAACGTTCCTCGTGTAATACCAAGATTGCGCATCAGACTCGAAGCTACGGTGGTCGTCAGCATTATTGGAGGGATACATAGAACCTCAGATCTCTTGGTGGGTAGATAATTTCTCAACCTCAACTCCCGGCGCGTCACGAACGGCAACCAAGTAATGGTTTCTAGCTATATCAAGACGGAAGATCCAGATCGTTTTAGTCATTGGGTGCGAACGGAGAGGCGTGGTTGATCCATGGCTTCTCCGTCTCAAGAGCCGCGGCCGCTGCAAAAAGCAAGTCCTCCCTGCCCTTTGCGGCAACTAATAGTGCACCAATCGGGAGGTCATTCTTTGATCTGCCGGCCGGAACTGTGATCCATGGATTTCCCGCAAGATTCCACGGCGCCAGGAACGCAAGATGAGGCATCCAATCTTGGGTGACGGGCAGCCCGTCAATATGACTCGGAGGATTGAGTGCATCGAACGCCGGGACGGGATTGTTCGGTGTAATCAGCAAGTCATATTGATCGAAGTACTCGTCGATGCGCCTGCGGAAGATGGCCAACCGATGAAGGGCTTGCACGTACTCCGAAAGTGTAACGCGACGTGCATCTTCAAGGGTCCTAACCGTCACAGGATCTAGCTCCATGGGGCGCTGGCTCAGTAGATGGTCGAATGCCGTGTGCACATCACCTAGGAAGAGCGGCATGTATATGTCGTACACCGGTTTATGAGTTTTTGGCTCAGCTTCAACGAGATCGTGTCCCAGTGCTTTGAACACTTCAGCCGTCTCGCCAATCAATTTCCTGACTTCTTGATCCACCGGATATCCAGAAAATGTCGTGCTGATGCCAATTCGTAGCTTCTCAAGATTCCTCCAGTTCTCGCCCCGGTATACGGGCGCTGGTCCTCGAATCGAAACCGGATCGCGGGAATCCTCTCCCGCCATCACACCCAGCATCAGGGCACAATCTTCAACGGTACGAGCAATGCATCCTGTGTCCAGCATTATGTGTGAGTCTTCAGGGTCTGGCCAAAGCGGAATCCGGCCGTGAGTAGGCTTAATTCCAACAACCCCGCAAAGAGCCGAAGGGTTACCAATTGATCCAGCCGAATCGGATCCAGTAGCGAGAGGAGCAAATCCAGCGGCAATTGCTGCCGCCGAGCCCCCTGAGGACCCCCCAGAAGACTTCGACGTATCCCAGGGATTGCGAGTGTCGGGTCCAAGGCGATTCGTGGATTCAAGTTGCATTCCGAACTCACACGTATTCGTCTTTCCGATGACTATGGCACCCGACTCCCGGAGTCGCTCGACCGCGATTGAATCGCTTGCCGGAACATCGTCTCGGTACACCAAAGAACCCATTGTGGTTCGTATCCCCTCGGTCCACTCGAGATCCTTGACAGCGATGGGAATTCCATGCAAGACGCCTATATTTTCGCCCCGCTCTATTGCGCGATCGGCATCGTCGGCTTCGTTCAACGCCCGATCCTCAACGATGGTTCGAAATGCGTGTAGCTCCGGATCAAGCCTAAGGCTTCGTTCGAGAAACAGCTCCACCACTTCTCGACAGGTCACTTCACGACTACGTATCTGACGACCAAGTTCATTGGCGGGAGTGAAAGCGTCGAAGGACGACACTATTCTTCGCTCCGAACGTTGTCGGCTTCGTAGGTCACCATACTTGCACTCCGTGAACTTCCTACCTCACCGAAGCGTCTATTCTCGCTAGAACCGGCGAGACGCCCTGACCTCGCCTGCTTACACCCTGGGTTCCAACTATTTCGGTTCATTTGTACTTTCCGTTTTGTTGCAATCTGCCTGCGCTAAGTCTGTGGCTCCATTCACGGAGGTTCCTCAAATCAAAGTCATCAAATTAGTCCGCGTCGGCGCCGCCGACCATTGCGGCCCCTGATCCCTCTTTGATTCGCAGACCAATTCCTTCGATTTCGGAGGTCGAAGTGCTAGGCGTAGTGAATCTCAACAGCTCGCCATGGTTAGTTCGCATTTCATGACGCCAGTATGGGCCTAGAAATACACTGTCTTCGATTACCCCTTTGAATTGAGCGATGTCGGGACTAGTGATCTCAAGGACTTCCGGGCGGAGCATGGCCAATAGACGGCTGCCTATAGGAACTGGCTTATCACTAGAAAACGCCAACTTACCTTTGCTGCCGCCCGAAAACTGCACTTCAGCGGAACCATGATCGAGCGCGACCAGCACGCATTCGACCAGATTCGTCTCGCCAATGAATGTGGCAGCAAATTGGTTCACGGGAAGGTCGTAAAGGTCACGAGGAGAGCCGACTTGCACGATCTGCCCAGCCTGCATCAGGGCAATTCGATCGGATAGAAACAAGGCTTCTTCCTGGTCATGCGTTACATAGACAAACGCCGTGTGAGTCCTTCGCTGAATATCACGCAACTCAGCTTGGAGGCTCTTCCGAAGTTGCAGATCAAGTGCAGCCAGTGGTTCATCCAAGAGCAGGATTTTTGGTTCGTTTATCAAAGCGCGAGCTAGAGCCACCCTCTGCTGTTGCCCTCCCGAAAGTTCCAGGACGGATCTTCCTACAGCGCTACCAAGCCGTACCAACTCAAGCATCTCTTCAACGCGCACACTGATGTCACGCTGGCCCAGACCTGATGCGCGAAGACCATATCCGACATTTTCACCGACCGACATATGTGGAAACAGGGCATAGCTTTGAAAGACCATGTTGAACGGGCGTCGTTCAGGGGGAGTATCGGTCAGGTTGCGCCCTTCAAGGGCAACTTCGCCCTCCTCGGCCTTCTCCAACCCCCCAATGATCCTCAGCAATGTTGTCTTGCCGCAGCCTGAAGGGCCCAAGAGCGTAAAGAACTCTCCAGGCTCAATCTCTAGGTCAATCCCCTCCAGGACAGTTTCATGGTCAAACCGCTTCGAAATTCGTGTGAGCCGAAGGAACTTTTCGCCGTCGAGGCCCGGGCTTAGGTTGGACGTACGGTCACTCATCGCACTTCACCCCCCATCGTTCGCGTCGACAGTGTTCGCTGGACCAGCAACGCCGCGACGAAGAGCGAAATGGTGCCGCAAGTTAGCATTACAGCCAATGCATCTATGCCGGGATTGAATCCTCGTCGGCTTTGGCCAAGCAGCCACACGGGGAGCGTACTTTCGTTTCCGATCGTGAAGCTCGTCACGAGGATTTCGTCCAAGGAGTACGCCGCTCCTATAAGCATTGCCCCCAAGATTGAGGGCACAATCAGCGGCAGAATTACCGTTCGAAAAGCCCTGAACGCTGACGATCCCAAGTCGCGAGCCGCTTCACTGAGTCTCGGATCCAGACTAACCAGCTGTACGTAGACGACCATAACCATGATAGGAGCCACAATGAGAACGTGGACGAACATCGTGACATTCACGCCAAGTTGGACATTATTTGCGGATGCAGCGATCAGCAATCCTAGGCCCAGGAGCACACCCGGGACCAGCCACGGAAGAATGGCCACTGACCAAAGTACATAGCGGCCGACCCCTTTCGCCCGCTGGAGCACCAAGGCATAAGGGATCGCGATGAGTGGAGCCAGAAGCGCTGCCGCTAGAACGATCGTGACGCTATTCGTAAGGGCATCTGTGAAGCCGGGCTTGTTGACAATGTCCGGGTACCACTCAAGAGTGAAGCCTTGAATCGGCAGACCGAGAGTATTCGAATCGTTGAGCGAGAAGAGAACAACGCACAGCGTCGGCACGATGAGGAAAATGGCCACAACGAAACTGGCCGGGCGAGAGAATGAGCGACTGGTAAACGTGCTCGGTCCGTGTAGTACGAACCACGCTGACAATTGATCAACAATTCGCGTTCTTCCGTGCGCTAGCTTGGCAACCAACTTCAGAAGAAAGAACCCGCAACACACGGCAACTGCAAGCAACGCTAAATACGATATTGCGAGTGCTGCGGCGGCAGGCGTGTTTCCACTCGATAATGCAAGATCCCGGACCAACACTCCGATCATCTGGCCGCTAGTGCCACCAACCAATCGAGGCGTGATGTAATCAGCCGAAGTCATTAGCAAAAGCAGAACGAATGCGGCTACCAATCCGGTTCTCGTTTGCGGTGCTACGACACGAAACGCCGTTCGCCACCTCCCGGCACCCAGATCATTGGAAGCCTGAATGGACCTCGGGTCGATATTTCTCATCGCCCCATACACGATCAGTAACGCAACGGGCAAATACAGATAGACCATCGTGACTGTGGTTGCGAAATACCCAAAGAACAGGAAGCCAAGTGGCTTTTCAATCACATTTAGGTAAATCAGCGCCGAATTTATGAGTCCGTTCGTCCCAAGTATCGTGCCCCAGGCAAAAATGCGTGCGAGAAACGAAGCTATGCCGGCGCTGAGCACTACCGCGAGGAGAATCATTGCTGCACGAGGTTTCAACCGGAATGTGACGCCGTAGGAGAAGACAAACGCCAGTGCGCACGCGATTGTGGAGACCAAGACTGACATCCCCACGGTTCGCACGATGAGCCTAACCGCTGCTTTGGATTCGAATACCTCCTTGAACTGTTCGAGCGTAGGCCCAGCACCCACGCCGGCGAAACTCGATTCGCGAAACGCGTACGTCACCAGGAGCACAACCGGAATGGCTACGAGCAAGGTAACGAGGGCGACCAGGGGCAGCGCCGGAACGAGTCCCCTCGTGCGATGAATCGGATTACGAAGGAGCCCAGCGCTCATCCAGACTGGTCCACCCTCACGGCCTCCGGGTTCGAAATGAGCATTCGATAGCTCATTAGAAAGATGCCTTGTAGTCACTCCAGGTCTTCTGCAGAACATCAAGGGTGACAAGCCCTTCGTCCGCCCCTTCAACTGGCGCGCTTGGTATCGGAGGTGCGACCTTAAGAAGTGCCGAAAGCGAGGGTTCAGAAAGACCAGCCGGATATTCTTCGGGTTTGATCGCACCCGGAACCGTAGGCAACGTACCGGCGGTCTTGACCAGAGACTTCTGCGAGCGAACCGTCAACGTATTATTGATCCAGTTCATGCCCGCGGCAGTGGTTGCGCCTGTGGGTATGCTCCAAGCGTCTACGAACGACAGTGACCCCAAATAGTTGCTTGAGACGGCCGGGTTATTCTCTTGAATCGATGTCAGAAGGGACCCGAAAGTCTGAAATGCCACCGAAATGTCGTCCCGTGCGAATAGCTGAACTTCATCGCCGAATACAAATATGGTCTTTACGTTCGGCTTGAGTTGATCCATGTACTCCTTCACGGAGTCCAGGTCCTCCAGAGTAAAGTTATAGATATCGAAACCCAGCATCTGAGCGAATTGAATGACGGTTCCGGAATCGTCGTACAGTCCAACTCGGTCGCGATACTGGGAATCTAGAAGGCCATCCGCAGTTTTGGGTTCATCCACTTCATCTGAGTTCCAAGCAGTGAATCCCGGGGTGATGGTCATGGGAACTGCGTAGACGTCACCATTTCGAGTGAAGATGGGCTGCTCCCGGACATCTTTGTCGATTTCAGTGTAGTTCTCAATAAGGCCAGTATCAATCGGATCCAATGCGTCAATGTCGAGGAGCTGGCCTACGACGTTTGTACCAGTCGCCGTTACATCAATACCCATTGAATTTCGAACCTTAGCGATGACCTCATCGCCGCTGGAAATTTCCGCATATTTTGCGGTCACGGGTCCAGAATTGAAAGCTGGAGCCTCGTAGAAGGAGAAGGTCAAGACCGTAATAGTCCCTGAAGCGTTGGAAATCTCCTTTGCAGTCAGAGAAGTCGTTTGGGAGCTGTCACTGGAACCGCCGCATGCTTGGAGCACTGTGCCCAAACTTCCGCTAAGCACAAGAGTGAGTCCTGCGGCCGTATTGACCTGCATGAATCTCCGACGTGACATCCCGTCATTATTTCCATTGGTAGTCATGAAGATTTCCTTTCGTAGGATCTAACGTTGAGCTAGTTCTAGGGAACACCGGCACTGCTATTGCTTTCACACGAAACGGTCAGATCAGGGCGAGAAAGGCGCAAATAGTCAACCGTCTCGTCCGGGCGCTCGCCGACTGGGTCAAATTCCAACTCAATCGTGCCTTCGTCGTCCCCCAATTCCTCAATCACAGAGCCATCGGGGGCAATAGCCCGACTCCTGCCGACGAATCGATGTCCGGACTCCTTCCCAATCCGGTTGACGTAGAGGTGGTGACGCCGGTTGTCGAGCGCCCTCGCACGTGTCGCGATGAGATGATCCTCGCCATAGGGCTCCATATTCGAGGCGATGGTGACCAAAAGGTCCGCTCCGTGCCTTGCCAACTCTCTTGCAGGTTCGGGAAACTCAGCGTCGAAGCAGATCAGCGGACCGACCTCGACGTTTGATAGACGCACCAACCTCAGCTCGGCACCGGGGCAAAACGCAGCATTCTCCCAAGGCCCGAACAGATGTGTCTTGCGGTAGATCGCCGCCAGGGAACCATCGGTTTCGAAGCAGGCAGCCGAGTTGCCATAGGCCCCTGCCTCTCGGTCAATTGCCTCGGCAAAGCCTACTACGGCGGCGGTCTGATTTCGCCCGCAGGCGTCGGCAATAGATTGCAAAGCAGGGTCGGAGGCATCTAAAGAGCGCTCGGTCATTTGTTTCGTCGAGTAACCGCTGAGGAACAGTTCCGGAAAAATCGCAAGATCTTGAGCTCCGTTGTCTGAGATCAAAGTGCAGACTCGTTCGGCGTTCTGCTCCGGATCAGGCTCGGGTTTCAGTTGGGCGAGCAGCGCTTTCATTTTCTCAGGCTCGCCCTCTCCCCAAGCTAGCACCAGCGTGAAATGCCATCGCCTCCAGAGCGATGCGGCCACCTATCAACGCAGTTGTCGGACTGGGGTCGAGACTCGGCGCGACTTCAACTACGTCGGCACCGAGCAGTCCACCGCTCGAGATGCCCCGTACCAGTTCGATCGCCTCACGGCTTGTCAACCCACCGGGGCTGGGGCAGCAGGTTCCCGGCGCGTGAGCGCCATCGAGTGAATCCACATCGAATGACAAGTAGATCCCGTCGCCGGCTCCAGCGACTTCGCGCGCCTTATCCGAAGCCCAACTGGTCCCGTTCTCCCAGATCTCTTCAAGCCCAATCACGGTGATTCCGTGCTCCTCGCAGTATGCGAGTTCGGTTTTCGGATTCATCCAGCCCGAGATGCCGACCAAGGCGATCTTCTTGGGATCGAATCCGGCATCGACCGCTCTTGTGACCGGACAGCAGTGGTTGAGCAGCTCCCCCCCCACGTCCGGGGCAGTATCAAGATGCATGTCAACTAGCACGAGGCCCGGGTCGTCGAATCGTGAAGATATCGCCCTGACAGCGGGAATCGTGACTGAATGGTCGCCGCCAAGCGTCACCGGAAGAGCTCCCGAGTCTATTATCTGGCTCAAATCATCCTGGGCCCGGGAAAAAGTACTTTCAGCGTTTGCCAAGACAATATCGGCATCGCCCGTGTCGACCGGATTAAGGACTTCCAGCAGATCGAAGTCGAGAGTCGCGTTGAAGGTCAAGAACTGACAGGAGACGTCCCTTATCCCCCGCGGACCGTAGTTTGCGCCCGTTCGGCTGATGTTGGTCGCATCGAAAGGGATCCCGTATATCGCGGCCCTGGCGCCGTGCGCTTTAAGCGCCTCCGCGTTGGGACCCACATGTGGCAGGCGGAGGAACGAGTTGCTAAGGCCAGCGTGCAGAATGCTGGTCCACATAGTCGGGTCCTGATTCACATCCGCTGAGTTGACACCAGTTTGGCCCATTGTCTACTTGACCTCAGTTTCGTCGGCTTAGATGACTGTGAAGAAGCGTTTCTGCTTTGATTTCACATTTTCTAGCAGAAGCGTTTCTGCTTGTCAACGACATATATGCTCTCCGCATGGCCGAAAAGCGCAAGAACCGTGTCGGCATCAAGGATGTAGCCCAGGTTGCGGGTGTTTCGACAACCTCGGTCTCCGACGCTCTTAGCGGAAAGGGGCGGATTTCGACGGAGACCAGAAGACACATCGTGAAGGTCGCGACCGAACTTGGATATCGACCGAATGCGACCGCAAGAAACTTGGTCTCCGGAAGAACTGGACTTCTCGGAATCACGGTCTCAGCCAGCGATGAGGTTCCCTTTGGGGTGGGTGATTTCGACTACTTCATACAGCTTCTGAGTGCAGCCACAGGAGCCGCCGTAGCGAGCGGACATGCGCTCGTAGTCCAAGGAGCGACGGCCAATGGCGCTACTGCGTTCGATCAGGTCGAGATTGATGGAGCCATAGTCGTAGATCCGGTCGATGACGACCCTCTGCTGGACAGCCTCGACGAAATGGGCATACCAATTGTCACCGCCGGCCGGAGGGCGGGAGAGGAAGAGAAGGGCACGACAAGGTACTGGATAGATAACGACCACCATAAGGCGACTATGGCGATTCTCAATCATTTAAGCGAATCTGGGGCCAATAAGATCGGACTGGTCAGCAGCCCTCCAATTGCCTCCTACACCCGCGACGCCGTCGAATCTTACGAAGAATGGTGCAATGCCCACCAACAGAACCCCGAGATCGTGTTTGCGGAAGGGCCGATAAATGAAGGTTCCGGTTTCCAAGCGGCCGGGAAGCTGCTCGACAGCCCCGATCCACCCGACGCGATCTACGCCACACTCGACCAGTTGGCTCTTGGTGCTCTGCTCGCCGCCAGGGAGCGATCCATCGACGTTCCTGGCGACCTGCTGGTTGCCGGATGCACTGACTCTGAGGCAAGTGCTTGGGCCACGCCTCCGCTCACCGCGGTCCTGCTAAACCCGGAAGAGATCGGCCGGGCCGCAGTCAACACCCTCATATGTCTAATCGAGGGAGGCAGTCCCGAGACCAATCCGGTTCTGATTCCGGCGGGAATTCTTCCTCGGGAGTCAACATCCCGAATAGGCCAATCAGCGCCTCCGCCCTAGATGAGTAGTTCCACGGTTAGGCGGTGTAATCGATCAGGGAGCGGCTGGGTCGGCCGAGTTGGTGGTTGAGATAGAGCCAAAAGGGGGCGAAGCGCTCGCTCCTCACCGAGGCATCGGGGATCCCGGTCGGGCTCGCCACCGCGGGCGCGAACCGAAACGACCACAAGCTCCTGAGGCAGACAATCGATTCGATCCCCATCGCCCGGCCGGAGCCGACCGGGGAATCTCCGCAGGGGCTCTGCCTCGACAAAGGCTACGACTACCCCGAGGTCCGTGAGATCGCTTCAGAGCTTGACCTAACCCTGCACCTGCGGACCCGAGGCGAGGAGATCGAGGCCAAGCGCAGCGACCCTGATTTCATCGCCCGCCGCTGGGTCGTCGAGCGCAGCCACTCATGGCTCAATCGCAACCGCGGCCTGCTGATCCGCTGGCCGAAGAAGCCCGAGAACCATCGGGCGTTCCATCACCTCGCCTTTGGAGTCATTGCTTGGCGAGCTGCATTGACCGATGGCCTACCGAGATAGGCTCTTAGTCGGCCTCAGCTCGGCAATCCGGGTGCCGTACTTCTCCCGGAGGATCCAGAGGACCCGCTCGAAACGATCTATCCCTTCGTAGTAGGCAACCTCCCGCCAGATCTCCTTGCCTTCGTGACGGAGGATGGTGAACGAATCGCCGTTCTTCCCTTCATTGCCCTCGAAGTCCCATTCGATGACGAGATCGTCGCCTTCGAGATCCGGTAGCTGCTCAGGCCCGGCCAGTTCCTGCACCTTGGCCCGGTCGAGAAAGTTCTCGCGCCTCAGTGCCCCCTCGAGCTCCCCTTTTGCTTTCTCGTTTCCGGATGCAGCCATTGACTTCGTGAGTTCGACCGTCGGGTAGTCGAACACGGCGAGCGCGCGACTGCACTCGGGACATTCAAAGAAGAAGCTGAGCTTCTGGATCTCGAGGTTCCCCTTCGAAGTTCCCGACCACCCACATTTGCAGGTAATGACCTCGTCCTCGTCGAATTCGTACCAGTTCATCCGTTCCTTTCCGTTTCCATTTGGAGAGTCGCGGAAAGGGCGCCTGAACTGACACTTGCATCGCTTGCCTATCCCCTAACTCAACGTGGCTGGTGCTTTCCAGTTCAGATCGGGGAACTTGGCAAAGTCCTGGTCCCAGGTGACATTAGTTCCGCCAGCCGCGCATTGTCGAAAAGCACCTCAGGCTCCAGTCCCTCCACGAAACCATCGCCAGAACAGGTCGGTAGAGAAACCCAGGTCCATCCGATTTCGAGTTGGTCCGGGCCAGGCGCCAAGGCATCGATCGAATTCGAACCAACCTGGCACCGCTCGAGATCTGACAGCAACAAAAGAGGGGAGAGTTTTCACGCTTCGGGAGCTTGAGGGTGCATGGCCTTCAACCCCCTGCACCCAACCCGAGTTGAAGTGGCGCCATTTTGGCGTTACATTCGACTCATGTCCTCTATCCAGGTCAAGCACGTGCCCAAAGACGTCCACCAGGCCCTGCAGCGGCGGGCCCGGAGCTCCGGTCAGTCACTTCAGGAATTCCTGCTCTCCCAACTCCAGGAAATTGCCGATCGGGAAGTCATGACGGAAATCTTCGAACGAGCCCGGAACCGACGCATCGACCTGCCTCCCGCAGAGATCGTGGAGATCATCCGTGGTGATCGGGAGAGTCATTGATCGTCGTTGATGCTTCAGTCCTCCTGTTCGCCGTCGCGTACTCCGGTGGAATCTTCGACCGGGCCACTGAGCGATTGAACGAGGAGACTTCCGCAGCACCTCACCTGATTGATCTTGAAACCACCAACGCACTCAAACGGCTCGAGCGGCTGAAAGTGCTCGACCCGGAAGCCGCCCAATCGGCAGTAGCCGACGTGTTCCTCATGCCGGTTCTCCGCTATGACCATCGTCCTTTACTCGCCAGGTCCTGGGAGCTCCGGCGCAACCTGTCCATTTACGACGCGTCTTATGTCGCGCTGGCGGAGCTGCTTGATGCGCCTCTCGTGACGGCCGACTCGGCGTTCACCAAGGCACCCGGTATCCGGTGTGAAGTTGAACTGCTGACGCCCTGACTGGAAGCTCCGGTTGAATGCCGGGGTCAGATTCAGCCTTTGCGCCAGACTTGTTCCCCATGGACTACGAAAGCCGACTCCGCCAGGTCCTTCTCGAGATCGAACCTGAGTAGGGAAGACTTGAGAGTCATCAAACCAACCAGGAATGAGATTCTGGATCAGCTGCCCAATTCGGGGTTTGGTACCAGCTACTGGCCTTTCGGCTATTGGCCCCACGAGGTCGTTTTACCTAACGATCCATATGTCGATCTGCTCGAATCAACCGATTCGGGATTCCGGGTCATCCGGGTCGCCGGGGTTCGCTTTCACCACCAAACCCTGCGGGAAAATCCTGGCTCGCTCCTTCCTGGCTCTCCAGTTCGCTTCGTCTCTGAGCCGACGAATCCTCACGACTCGTGTGCCGTGGTGGCGGTCGACTCCGGGACCGGGGAGCTATATGGCTACCTGCCGCAGCGCCTTGATGAGGATTCCCCCGGGCTACGCGCCTCCCTGGCTGGCACGAATGGTCGGGTCCTGTGTCACTGGCGCAAGGTGACCGAGGGAAGCAGCTCCGACCTCCCGGTCAGTGCCCACGTCCTTATCGAGGATCCCTCGATGCCGGCCGTCGCCTTTCCCGAGATCGAATGGGAAGTCAACTACGACCTCTTTTGGGGCACCTCGATCGGACCCGAGTAGCGGGCTATCGCTTCATTTCCTCAACCAATTGCCTTCAGTTGAGCAGCTCGAAGATTGCAACACGATCAGGGTTCGCCAAGGCAATGTCGGCGCCCGCAATCAGCTCGTCGGCATCCAGGTCATACCGGGAGGCCACCGACCGGAGCTTCAGCTTGAGCCTTTTCGAAGCACTTGGTACGTCGATGATCGCCGGTCGGCCGTCAACCACGTGGACTATCGCCCCACCGTCGACCCGCTCGCCGTGGTCGACTTCGTCGACTGCCTCGAGTTCGATCGCTAGAAGATCCGCTTCTTTTTCGTATTCGACTTTCATCAGTCTCTCTCGTACAGAGTAATCACGAAGCCCGGGCGGTCAAGCGCGATCACTACTTCGATTCTGATTTCCCGGATCGTGATGTGGTGTAGGGGGTTTCCGTCTGGGTCAGAACCGATCGGCTCAGAAGTTGCAAGGCACTTGGCCACCTCATGGGTCGTGACCTTCGTGAGTCGAGCTCGATTCCTGCTGTGGCGGCTGAACCTCATGAATCGACCTGAGTCACATGGCCTTAATGAATCTGAAGTGGAACATGCCACAACGATCGAAGAGTGTGGCTCACAAAACCAGGCCCGTCAGTAACGAGATGCGCTCGACAGTTCGACGTAAGGTGGCGGCGGATCCTGGAGCGGTTCAGCGACCGGGTTCAACGGGTGTCGTCGGCACCGGCGCGGTGGGAGCGGGAGGTGCGGCCGAGATGGTGTCCAGTTCCGACTGGGCGTTGGCTGCTGCCGACTGGGCGACGCTTGTGATCTGTAGTTGTGCCGCGACCGCTCCGTCTGACTCTCCGGCCCTCCGGCCCGCTCTGCCTCCCTGACGGGCACCTGACTTCGTGCCGTCCTGGATGCCAACCTTCTCCATGTCATCTCTCACGTCAGCGAGGGTGGCGTCGTGGGCCCTCTTGATGGTCTCCTGCATGGTCAAAGCCGGATCCGTGTCGTCGGAGGCATTTCCCCTGCCGACGGTCAGCCCGACCACCAATGCAATCAGGACCGCCGCGACGCCGGCCACGACGAGGATGTTCTTTCTCTGACTGGCCTGCTGTTCACTGCTCATCGTCCGTCGGCCCTCCTTCCGCCGGATAGAAGATCGCCGCGGCCGCGGCTGCCTGGTACTCGGCCAGCTCGGCGCTCGTCGGGCAGATGTCTGGCGCCTCGGGAATCGCTCCGCAGTTGGCCTGGCGTTCGGCGATCGCGGACTCGGCGGCAGCCTGTTCTGCAGCGGCCGCACCGGCGTCAGCCTTTGCATCCTCTATCCCCGCGATCCCGCCGCCGATGTCGAAACCTTCCCGGCCTCCGGTCTTCACACCGGCCCGCCTTCCGCGCGCCTTGCCCGACTTCAGCCCCTGCCCTTCCGCGATCGCTTCGACCTCATCGACGGTCTGGTCGTACGCGACCTCGTAGGCATCGTTTCGGGCAATCTCGGCATCACTGCTGTCAGTTGCCGAACTGGAGCCGAGCGCAAAGCCCGCCATGCCTGCCACCGCCACCGCCAGCACACCGGCGAGCAGCCAGGGTTTGGCCTGCTTCGGAATCATGGGTCGGGGACGTCGATCTCGTCGTCAGCCGGAGCGTCAAGGCCGGCCTGCTCGAAGGCCCGTTTGTAGTTCAGTTTGTAGGCCGGGATGTAAGCCTTCTCGAACCCGGCGTCACGGCCCTCCTGGAATCCCGCCGCGTATCCCTTCGACGCACCCTCGATCGCTCCGGCCTGCTTGCCGGCTGCTGCGCCTTCCAACCTTGCCGTGTCGACGTCGTCCCCCGTTCCCTTGCCGAGGAAGAATGCGCCGACACCGACTACCAGCGCGGCGATGACGATGGCGACCACGCCGACGATCGACCCGGTCTCGAGTTTTGGCACGTTCGGTTTCGGTACCTCGGGCAGCTTGACCCGGCGAACCCGGGCGACCGCAGCCGCTCCCGCTGCCTTCAGGTGGCCGGAGACCGACTCTTCCGGCTCCCGGCCAGTGCCGGGCAGCTCAGCTTCTTCGGTCTCCTGGTCGACGAGGTCAACCTCGTCTTCGAAGTACTCGTCCTCGACGTAGTCGTCGTCTGCGTCATCTTCGAATTCTGGTCCACCCTCGTCCGACTCGTCTTCGAGATCGGACCCGTCGTCGAACTCCTCGGCGTCAAAGTCGATCCGTCGCTCCTCGCGGGTCTCTGCCTCCGAGTTGGCGACGTTGAATTCCTGTGTGTCCTCGAGCGAGATCTCTTCGGTCTCGTCGGTTTCTTTTTCACGATCTCTGTACATCTGACCCTGCTCTGCCATCCACGGCTGTCTGGAACGAATCACTTCCTTGGTGGTACCCAACGTGTACGCGGGACAACCGCAAATACCTTGATTGGAAGCGAACTTTCAGGTCAGCGCGGGTCAGTCGAGCCCGAGAATCAATGTGAGGCTGTGCTCGATCTCACCGATGGTTCCGCGGCCGGTAACTCCGATTCGCCGGATCAGCCGGCGCCTGGCCACCGCCCGCACCGCCCGACAGACCGCGACGCTTTGTTCTTCCACGCCTTCATCAGGAGTGACGACCGGACGCAGTGGGGTGACCGCCGCCGAGCTCGACAGCGGAACCACGACGACGAGATCCTCGTCGGACCCGGTGAACAGATCGTCGACCGAGAGAATCACGGCTGGGCGATTCTTGCCTGGCTCTCCGGGGCGGGATGCACCGAGTGAGGTCAGCCAGATCTCGCCTCGAGATGGTTCAGTCGAATCCATCGCCGGTGGCCACTTCCCAGTCCTTGGCCTCCTCGGTCACTTCTGACCGATTCTTCTCGGCAACAACCGCCTGGCGCTCGGCCTTGAAGATCGCATCGCGGGTTTCCCGCTCGGCCAGCTTGGTCAACATGGCCGAAAGCGATTCCCCGCGCTGTTTGGCCTGTTGCGCCAAAAGGTCACGCGTTTCCCGGGGAACCCTGATTGTGGTGGTCTCTGTAGCCATCGTGTCTACATTGTAGCGCCATTACATCCCAACTGGCTAGCTATCACCGCCGCTGATCAAAAATTGATCCTTCCCCCTTCACGGGTTCGGGAAGAGAAACCGTGGGTTCCTTCGCCGGCGTCACGCGACCGTCGGCGATCATTTGATCCAACACGTGATCGACAGGTTTGATTCGAGCGATCGGCTTGCCGCGGTTGGTAACGGTGATCACATCGCCTTCTCGAACACTCTTGAGGTGCTGGCTGAGGTTGTCCTTCAAATCGGTGATTCCCACATCCATTGGAGGCTCCTTTGTAGCTTTTGGTTCTGCTCGACAGCATCTATTTCCGGAGCACCAATGTCAAGCCGTCGGCCATTCCCAGCATCACTGAACTGACTCTTTCGGCTTCTATGATCCGGTCGTACGAGCCCCGTAGCGCTCTGGTTCATTTGTCTGGTTGACCAAGTTGACCTGGTCTGGTACAAAGTAACCATGGAAGTCACAGTCCAAGAGGCAAAAACGCAGCTTTCACGCCTTCTCCGTCGGGTCGAAGCTGGGGAATCCGTGACGATTCGGCGCGGGAAGCAGCCCGTCGCCGTGCTGGTCCGAGCACCCGTTGCTCCAGGCACACGGCGGATCTGGGCAGATCTCGAGGGTTCGATTCCGCCCGAATTCGACCAGCCCCTGGATGACTTCAAGCCGTTTTCGTGACGAGACTGCTCCTCGACACGAATGTGGTCGTTTGGCTTCTCCTGGGTGACCGGGGTGCGGTCTCCGATCGTGCCACAAGACTCCTTCTCGACGAGGCGAATTCGATTTCTGTCAGCGCAGTGAGCTTTTGGGAGATTGCGATCAAGCGGTCGCTGGGGAAGCTCGAAATAGATGCGAACTGGGCGAAAACCCTGACCCAATTGGACTTCAACCAGATGCCGATCACCGCTGAACACGCCGCACTGGTCGAACACCTTCCGTGGCACCACCGCGATCCTTTTGACCGACTGCTGATCGCTCAAGCCAGACTCGAGGACCATTCGCTGGTGAGCGCCGACCGGCAAATGAAGCAGTACGACGTCGAAGTCGTCTGGTAGCCGAAGGCGACTATCTGCGGCGGACCAGCGTCAGCCCGTCGGCCATTCCCAGCATCACTGAATCGACCCTTTCGTCGTCCATGATGCGGTCGTTCAGACCCTGGACGGCCGCCGTTCCTTCGTCGGGATCGGTGTCGAGTATCCGGCCTCCCATGAAGACGTTGTCGATTGCCAGGAGGCCGCCGGGCCGAAGGCGGGGGACCAATTCCTCGTAGTAGTCCGGGTAGCCGGTCTTGTCGGCGTCGAGGTAGACGAAGTCGACCGCCGCGTCCGGCAGGGCACGGATGCCTTCGATCGCCGGTCCGACCACGATCTCTGTCTGCTCGCCCACTCCCGCCTGGTCCAGGTTCGCTCGGGCGATGTCGGCCCGCTCCTGCTCGAGTTCGAAGCAGATGAGTCGGCCACCAGGCCCCAGACCTCTGGCGATTCGAATGGCTCCGTAACCGGTGAAAGTTCCGACTTCCAGCGCCAGCCTTGCGTCTACCGTCCTCACCAGCATCTCCAGGAAGGCGGCCTGTTCCGGTGCGGTCTGCATCATCACGATCGCTCCCATCGCCGCCGTCTGCTCTTCCACCCTCTTCAGGGCTTCGTCGCGGCCACTCGCGTGCGCCTGGATATAGGCCGCGAGGGCGGCGTCGATCGGGGTCGGCTCGATTGACATGGGTCAACGCTAACGCCTATGCCGCCTCGGCCTCAGCGATTGGGTGAGCCGGTGACCGTTTCTTTGTCCGGCCCCCAGGTCTCTTCGCTCCAATGCTGCTCGACTTGCGGCTTGGCGAAGAAACCAATCACCCGCAGGTCTTCCGTTCCGGTGTTGTGGAGGTCGTGCATCGTTCCTTCCGTCAGCACGATCAAGTCGCCCTTCTTGACCGGTTGCGAACCTGAGTCGAGCAGGAGTTCTCCTGTGCCACCGATGAAGAACTGGGTCTCCTCGGCAGTGTCGTAGTGGCGTCCCAGCCTTTTTCCGGGTGGGATCGCGAAGGTGATCTCGCACGATTGCTCCGCACCCGACCCTCCGTAGGCGAAGTACCCGCCGACCCATGCCGCGTCGTCGGAGCTGCTCGATTCCAGCGAGACCGTTTCGACGTCGTCCACATTCAGTGGCTTGTCCATTTGCGCCTCTTTTCGTTGCTCTGGTCCCTGTTTCGCATCCTCGCCCGCGGGCTGACCCACGTCAACCGGGTCCGGCGCGCCGAAGACGGTGCGCCCTCCTTTCAAGGTCGTCAAGCGCTAAGCCGAATCCTTCGGGCGCAAATGGTGTTGACTAAAGCAATGGGATTCTTGCCTGCGTCACTCCGCGTCCGTTTGTCCATCCTCGTCGCCGTGCTGATCGGCTGCTTCGCCGTGCCGGCTGTGGCGTCGGCTGCGGACTGCAATCTGCCCGACACCCCGGTTACAACCGGCCACACCATCGACGAGGCGCTCGACGGAACCGAGATGGAGACCAAGGGCAACTTCAAGCCGACGCTGAACGGCAAGTTCATGCAGATTCCGTTCACCGTCCTGGCCAACACAACTGGCTTGCGCATTCGCTACTGCTACGACAACAAGGGTCCTGATGGCCTGACCGGCTTCCCGAACGACAACGACAACACGACGCTCGACCTCGGCGTCTACGGGCCGAACGCGGCCGACCCGGGCAACTTCACCATGGCCCAGCGTCGCGGCTGGAGCGGCAGCGCCGTGAAGATCATCGGAATCGGCGAAAACGGCCCCACGAGCAAAGCGGTCTACGGCACCAGCAACACCGACCGCAAGTCGTACACGCCCGGCAACACCACACGGGCCTACAAGCCGGGGGCCATCCTGGCCGGTCAGTGGGCGATCGAGCTCGGGGGCGGCTACATCGACGCAGCTCTCGCCGCCGGCGTCGACTGGAAGGTTGGAGTAACCACCACGACCGACCCCGCGTGGAGCGATGGGAACTTTGTCCCGAATCCTTACACACCGTACACGGCCAACCCGGCCGCCGGTTGGTACACCGGTGACTTCCATGTTCACGGTGAGAACGAGCCCGGCAACGCGCTGATGAAGGACACCTTCGACCTCGGATTCGGCGCCGGCGGCCTCGACTTCCTGACCCTGGTCGACCACAACAACGACGTCGCCCTCCAGACCCAGCTCGGCAAGTACGACACCGAGTACCCCGGCAAGCTGATCATCCCGGGCACCGAGATGACGACGTACGACGGTCACTTCAACAGCCAGAACTCGACGAACGTGTTCACCGACTTCCGCATGAGCACCATCTACAAGTTCACCGGACTCATCGGCGACCTCACCGATGTCAGCGAAGCGAACCTGACCCAGGTCCGCGGCGCCGAAGATCCCTCGAGCCGCTTCGCACAGATCCGCGCGGCCGGCGGCATGGCCCAGATCAACCACCCGGCGATCTTCAAGAACTCACCGGCCGCCTGCCGCGGTTGCGCCTGGAATTACTCTGATGCGCGCACCGACTTCTCGAAGGTGAGCTCGATCGAGATCCAGACCGGAACCGCCGGCATCCCCTACTCGGGACCGACCGCGATGAACCCCTTCACCAACGACACGCTCGCTTACTACGAGCACGCGCTGGCCACGGGCAACCACATCGCCGCAGTCGGCTCGAGTGACGACCACAAGGCCGGTGGAGCCACCGGCCCGTTCGATTCACCGGTCGGCTACGCCGCGACCGCGGTCTACGCGAACCAGCTCTCACAGACCGGCATCACCAACGCGGTCAACGCCGGCCACACCTACGTCAAGTTCTACGGTGCGGCCGGCCCCGACGTGGAGATGACCGGCACCGGAACCTCGCCCGGCGACGGCTCCGCGATCCCTGGCGACTCACTGACCAGTGACGAGCTGAAGTTCTCGATCAACGTCAAGAACGCCGGTCCTTCGGCGGTCGATCCCGGCCCGTACACGCTGGAGATCCTGAAGAACGGCATCTCGGTCGATTCAACCACGGTTGTCGGCGACGACTTCACCTACGGCGACTTCTCGACCTCGGCCTCCGGCCGTTACTCGTTCAAGCTGAGCCGCAAGGTGGGCGTCAACCCGCTGATCGTGGCCTACTCGACCCCGATCTGGTTCACCTACCAGGCGGCGACCCCGACTTGTGAGACCGACGAATCGCTTTGCCCGAAGCCGTCGAACAAGTTCAGCTTCAAGGGTGTGAAGCTCAACAAGAAGAAGGGCACGGCCCGGATCAAGGTCAAGTTCCCGTCGATCGGCCGCGCCACCCTCACCGGCCGCGGCGTCAAGAAGGCGAGCGTCAAGATCAAGAAGAAGAATTCGATCGTCGGCCTCAACGTGAAGCCGAAAGCCAAGCTGCTCAAGAAGCTGAAGAAGAAGGGCTCGGCCAAGGTGAAGGTCAAGGTCAAGTTCACCCCGACCGGCGGCAAGGCACTGACCAAGTCGAAGACGATCAAGCTGAAGCTGAAGAAGTCAAGGAAGCGCTAGCAGCGTGGCTGCTTGTCAGCGGCACCGGGTCAAGCTACTCCGCAGCCCGTACGACCGAGTCCGATGCAGACTGAAACTCGGGGGCGGCGATCTGATCGAAGCCCAGCAGCCCTGAGTCCCAAAAAATAGCTAGCGAGCATTTCCGCGGCTTGCCGGCCCCGTGGTAGCGCGGGCGACTCGGGTCAGGCCGCCGCGGTGACGTCTGTGTGGGTGAAGTCGTCGCCTTTGAAGAGCAGTGGCTCGCCGGTTTCGCTTGCGAGTGCGTAGGCGAAACAGTCTCCGAAGTTAAGATTGGCGGGATGGCCGCTGCCCTTGCCAAAGTCCCTGTAAGCCTGCCTGGCCACTGCCGCCTGCTTGGCCGAGAAAGGCTCGATTGACATCTGGGCGCCTTTGAGCACGACGTCAAGTTCCCTGCTCACAACCGGATCCCCGGCGCTGTCGACGACGAGCCCGGCTTCCAGATAGTTAGCTGCCGAGATTTGCGGATCTTCTGCTTCCAAAAGCAATGCAGCGAACTTCTCGGCCTCCGGCTCACCCTGAACGATCGCGACGATCGCTGATGTATCGACGATCACTTCGGCAGACCGTCCTCACCGTAGAGGAGCTCCGCGTGGTCCAAGGTCACCCCTTTTGCCTTCAATAATGCGGCAGTCTTGCGGCTGGACGCCATTATCGCCTCGAAACGCTCTTCCTTGCTCTTGCCAACTACGCGATCGCGCCTTTCCCGAATCGCTTCAGTCACGGCCTGGCTCATCGATTCGCCCGTGTGTTCAGCCAGTTCCTTCGCCATTTTGTGTGCCTCGGGATTCTTGATGTTCAGGGCCATGGAGTCATTCTACCATTACCGGTAGTTCTCTACCACAAGTCCACTTCCAATTGACTCAGTGCCTGACGGCCCGAATTCTCCCCCGATGACTTCGGAGCGATTCCGATACCCGTAACCTGTCCGGCTGATGGCCCTCTCTATTGGAATCGTGGGGCTTCCCAATGCCGGGAAGTCGACCCTCTTCAACGCCCTGACCAAGAACGACGTTCTGGCCGCGAACTACCCCTTCGCGACGATCGAGCCGAACGTCGGTGTGGTCGGCGTTCCCGACTCGCGGCTGGCGAAGCTGTCCGAGATCTACTCGTCAGAGAAGATCCTGCCGGCGACGGTCCAGTTCGTCGACATCGCCGGCATCGTCAAGGGTGCCTCGGAAGGCGAAGGGATGGGCAACAAGTTCCTCTCGAACATCCGGGAGTCGGACGCGATCTGCCAGGTGACCCGGGTCTTCCGCGACGACGACATCACGCACGTCGACGGTGAGGTCTCACCGAAGAACGACATCGAGACGATCTCCACCGAGCTGATCCTGGCCGACCTTCAGACGATCGAGAACGCGCTGCCACGACTCCAGAAGGATTCGAAGCGGGACAAAGACCTGCTGCCGCAGGTGGCAGCCGCCGAGGAGGCACAGTCCGTGCTCGAATCGGGCAAGGGCATCTTCCAGGCCGGGCTCGACCCCGCCCCGCTCCACGACCTTCACCTGATGACGGCCAAGCGCCTGCTTTATGTCTTCAACTGCGACGCTGACGAGCTCGCCGACGAGACGCTGAAATCGGAGCTGCGTGAACTGGTCGCACCGGCCGAGGCGATCTTCCTCGATGCCAAGTTCGAGGCCGAACTGGTCGAGCTCGACGACGAAGAAGAGGCCCGCGAGATGCTGGCCGACATCGGCGTCGAGGAGCCCGGACTGGACGTGCTGGCCCGGGTCGGCTTCGAGACGCTCGGCCTCCAGACCTACCTGACGGCCGGCCCCAAGGAGACTCGCGCCTGGACGATCGACAAAGGCGCCACCGCGCCCGAGGCCGCCGGCGTGATCCACACCGACTTCCAGCGCGGCTTCATCAAGGCCGAGATCATCTCCTTCGACGAGCTGGTCGAGCTCGGATCGATGGCCAAGGCCAAGGCCGCCGGCAAGGTCCGGATGGAAGGCAAGGACTACGTCATGGCCGACGGCGACGTGGTCGATTTCCGCTTCAACGTTTGATTCAGGTCCGACACTAGATACCTTGGCGGGATGAAGACAAGTGCCGGCCTACTCGTATTTCGCATCCGTGACCGGCGGCTCGAGGTCTTCATCGCCCGCATGGGCGGCCCGATCTGGGCGAAGAAGGACAAACGCGCCTGGTCGATTCCCAAGGGCGAGATCGACCCCGGCGAGAAGCCGCTCGAAGCCGCGATGCGGGAGTTCCGCGAAGAGACCGGCCTGGAGCCACCGGATTCGGAGCTGATCAAACTCGGCGATTTCGAGCAGTCGAAACGCAAGCGCATCACCATCTGGGCGGCCGAAGGCGAACTCGATCCCGGGAAGCTGAAGAGCATTACCTTCACGCTGGAATGGCCGCCGAACTCAGGCCGGGAGATCGAAGTCCCCGAGGTTGACTACGCCGAGTGGTGCGACGTGCCGACCGCGAGCGAGCGGGTGATCAAGGGCCAGGTCCAGGTCCTCGAGGCGCTGGAGAAGAAGCTCGTGAAGTCCGAGCAGCTGCCCAGGCCGGGCTGACCCTCATACGTTTATTCGTTCATACGTTTATTCGCATAAACGTATGAACGTATGAAACTAGTCTTTGGTCGGTCCCATATGGACCCGGCCGTCGGCGGTCACCCGGAAACCGGAGTTATGAGCGACCTCCCAGCGGAAGCCGTCGGGGTCGGCGAAGTAGCCATTGGTGCCGCCCCAGTCGGTCGCGCCGGCGTTCCGGATCAGGGTTGCTCCGGCGGCAACCGCCTCTTTGATCACCGCGGCGACCTCTTCGGCTGAATCGACGTTGTGGCCGATCGCGATCGGAGGCGCCTTGGCCGAATGGCCGATGCTGCCGGCCTCCCGGGCAAGCTCGTCGACGCTCCAGAGCGCCAGCACCTGGCCGCCTGCGACCTGGATGAAGATCACGTCTCCCGGGACCTCGACCAGCGGCTCCCAGCCGAGCCCTTCAACGTAGAAGCGCCGCGAGATCGCGAGGTCGCGCACCCCGAGGGTCAGAACCGTGATCTTCGGTTCCATCTACCGAGCCAGGTCCCGGCTCAGCTGCCCGACCCTGAGCGCGATCAGCTTCATCATATTTTCGAGCAGGGTGCAGACGAGAGCGGGTTCGCTGACCCGCAATGCTTCGAGGTCGGTTCGGGTCATGGCCCAGGCGACCACTTCATCGGCCGCGTCCGAGTACCCGAGACGCACCCTCTCGCTCAGCATCGCCACCTCGCCGAGGGTCATGCCGCTGGAGAACGTGGTCAGCCGGTGCGGCATGCCGTCACTGCCGGCAACCATCACGTTGATGTTGCCCTTCACCACGAAAAGCATCTCTTCGACGTGGCCGACCTGTTCGTAGATCCGCGTGCCCGCCGGGTACTCGCGGCGCTCGAGCAGAGCGGAGAGTTTCTCGATCTCCTCCTGGTCCATGTCCTGGGTCGCGACGTGCTGGGAGATCGGGATCTCCACCTTCTCTTCGTTGCCACCCCAATGGCGGATCAGCTCGTCCTCGCACCACTCGAGCGCGAGATCCAGATCCCGGAAGGTCCGGATCGGTGGCAGTCCTGACTCGTCCCGCAACTGCTCGATCGTCTCGCTGAAGTTCGGATGCCCGGCCATGCCGGAGAAGACGATCTCGCCACCGTGCTCCTCGAACGCATCGACCAGGTGGCTGATGATCGGCACCACGACCGGGTCGATCTCGCGGACCGCCGTGAAATCCAGCACCGCGAGTTTGACGCCTTCGATGTCATCGAGAACCGCCTTGGTGATCAGCTCGCCCGCGGCGAAAAGGATCTCGCCCTGGAGCTCGGTTACGCGAACCTCGGTGCCGTGATCACGCAGGATCACGTGCTCGTCGGCGGGTCGCAAGTGCTTCGAATGATTGTTTGCGCAGGTCGTGGCTGACCGGATCGGCGGTGCCGGGCGGCGCTGCGGGCTCATCACGTGGAGGTGGAGTTCCTCGGAGAGTTCCTCGCATACCTTGACCCCGCGCACGCTGTTGCCGTGGACGTCGAGCGGCGGCGAGTAGACCGCGATGCCGAGCTGACCGGGCAGCACGGCGATGATCCCGCCGGCCACTCCTGACTTCGCGGGCAGGCCGACGGAGTAGAGCCAGTCGCCGGCGGCGTCGTACATTCCGCAACTGGCCATGACGCTCAGCACGCTGCGAACGGTGTCCTCACGCAGGACCCGCTCCTTGGTGATCGGGTTGACGCCGGTCGATGCGAGTGTCGCCGCGATCACGGCGAGGTCGCGGCCGTTGACCAGCGTCGAGCACTGGCGGAAGTAGGTCTCGACGATGTCCTCGACTTCGTCGTCGAGCACGTTTGCGTTCTTCAGCAGGTAGGCGATCGCGCGATTGCGGTGGCCGGTCTTGTTCTCGGATTCGAAGACAGCCTCGTCGACCGCGAGATCCCGACCGGCGAAGGCCGAGTACTCGTTGATAATTCGGTCGATCGGCTCCTTGAAGCCGAGTGGCTTGATCAACGAAGTCGTGGCGATCGCCCCGGCGTTGACCATCGGGTTGAGCGGGATATTCGTCCCTGGCTGCAAGGTGATCGAGTTGAAGGCCTCGCCGCTCGGCTCGACGTCGACGTGGCGGCGCACGTCTTCTTCGCCCATCGCCTCGAGTGCCAGCGCGTAGGTGAGCGGCTTGGAGATCGACTGGATCGTGAACTCGTGCCGCGTTTCGCCGACCTCATAGATGCTGCCGTCGGCGGTGACCAGTGAGATTCCGAACCAGTCGGGACTGGCCGCGGCGAGTTCCGGGATATAGGACGCGACCTCACCGGCGGTGTTGCCGGCGTGGCGGTCATGAAGGCGTTCAAGCAGTGCCTGGACGGGCGAGGTCGGTTCGGAACGAGGCAACGTTGTGGTCATGCGCTGAGTATGAACCAGCGCCCCTGAATTGACCAGAGACTACGATCCTCCGGTGGACGCGCCGGTACTACTTGAGGAGCAGGACATCCGGATTCTCGAGGTCGAGGGTCCTACTCTCGTCGGGCACACCTGCAAGGTGATCCGGCTGGAGTCCCCCGGGGTCGACTTCGACCGGCTCTTCGAATCGGTCGGGGAGAAGATCCTTTCGGTTCCTGAATTGCGATGGAAGCTCGGCGGGGAGTCGGGAGCACCCGCCTGGGTCCACGATGACGACTTCGAGCTCGACCGCCACCTGGTCATCTATCCGGCCGGCGCGCCGCTGACCGAAGCAGAACTTTCGGCTGCCGCGGGCGGCCTCTTCAGCGAGAAGCTCGACCGCGACCGCCCTCTCTGGCGGATCGACGTAGTCGACACCGAGGACGGCGGCACCGCCCTGATCTGGCGGATCCACCACGCGCTCGCCGACGGCACGACCGCGATGCGGCTCGCCCGTGAAGTGCTGTGGCAGGAGACGGCGGCCCCGGCGGCGACCCCAGCCGCACGCGCCGCCGCCAAGCAGACCGATGACGCCCGCCGGCACCGTCACTTGGTCAGCCTTTTCGAGCGGGAGTTCTCCCGCGAACCAGGGCCCTCGCCCTTCGATGGCAAGATCGGCACCGAGCGCTCGGTCGCCTTCGCCACGATCTCGCTGAGCGAGCTCCACGACGCAGGCAAGCGCGCCGCGGACGCAACCCTCAACGACTCGGTCCTCTCGATCGTCGCCGGGGCGATTCGCCACTGGATGGAGATCCACCACGAACAGCATCTCGGCCCGGTCCGCTGCCGGGTGCCGGTCAGCATGCATCACGGTGACGACGACGGTGGCAATCGCGACTCCTTCTTCTCGGTGCCTTTGCCGCTGAACGAACCCGACCCGATTCTTCGGCTTCAGGAGATCCGGGCCGAGACCGATCTGCGCAAGCAGGACCACGACGCCGAGGAACTCGATTCCCTGCTGCGGCGGATCAGCCACACCTCACCGCGGCTGCGCCATTTCTATTCGAAGTTCGAAGCGAACCCGCGGCGGTTCGCCCTCAATGTCTCCAACGTGCGCGGACCGAGCAACCCGGTCAGCGTGCTCGACGCTCCGGTCCAGACCGTCCATTCGATCGTCGAGATCGGTGAGCGCCACGCGCTGCGTGTAGCCGCGCTCTCGGTCGGCGACCGGCTCTGCTTCGGATTCTGTGCCGACCCGGAACTGGTCACCGACCTCGACCAGATGGCCGAAGGAATCGAATGGGCCGCCGACCGCCTGATCAGGGCCGCGGCTGAAGAGCCCGAGGCGGGTTTAGGTTAGGCTCAACCTGTGTCAGAGACACCGACAGAGCATGACGCTGGTTCGGCCGGTCCGGCGATCGCGTCCGCTGCGGTCGAGGACTACGCCAAGGCGATCTATTCGCTGACCGGCTGGGGTCCGGAGACGGCCTCGACCAACAACCTCGCGGAGAAGCTCGGGGTCAAGGCGGGCTCGGTCTCGGCGATGATCAAGAAGCTCGACGAAGCCGGCCTGGTCGAGCGTGTTCCGTACCACGGGGTGCGTCTGACGGCCGAAGGAACACGCGTCGCACTCGGTGTGCTGCGACGCCACCGCCTGCTGGAACTTTTCCTGGCCGAGGTGCTGGACGTGCCGTGGGAACGTGTCCACGACGAGGCCGAAGTGCTCGAGCATGCCCTGTCCGAAGACCTGACCGAGCTGATCTCGGTCAAGCTCGGCGACCCCGCCTTCGATCCGCACGGCGACCCGATCCCCGACCGCGACCTCAGCATGGAGGAGACCGCGACCGAGAACCTGGCCACGCTGGCGCCGGGTGACCGGGGCCGCTTCGTGCGGGTCTCGGACTCGAATCCGGAGATGCTCGCCTACCTTTCCCAATGCGGCATCGCTGTCGGTGACGACTTCGAGCTGGTCCAGCGCCAGCCGTTCGACGGGCCGATCTCGATCCTGATCGCCGGCGACACCCATGTGCTCGGCCTCACCCTGGCCAAGGCGATGCGGGTCGTGCCGCTCGCCTGACTCCCTCTAACCAAGCAGTCAGCCTTCGTAGTTTTCGACCGTGTTCGCGTCCCGGAGTTCGGCGTCTGTCGGATCTCCGCCGGTCTCGCGCATCGAACGGCGCTGGCGCAGCATGTCCCAGTAGCGGTCGAGGTCCACCTGGACCTCCTTCAGTCGCGCGTGCTCATCGCCATTCAGGCCGGAGTCAGCCTGCGCCTTCGCGAGCAGGGAATGCTCCTCGGCGACGAGACTCTCGATGTGATCTGTTACGTCCTGATCGGGCATTTTGATCCTTTCTCGGTGTTCTACAGAGGTTGTACCCGCAGTCGCCGCGGTCTAAAGACCGAAGTCAGGCGCCGAGCTGGTCCTTCAGGTTCTCGAGTTCGCGGCGCAGTTCGGCAACCTCGCGCTCGAGCTTTTCGATGCGCTCCGTCTCCGGCGTGTCAGCCGGGACCGGCAGCGGCTCCGGTGCGAATTGCGCGGCGACCACCGACTGCGGGACTTCTTCGCCGGTGGCTGTGGCGGCCGGTTCGTCACCGGCCTGAACTTCCCCGACCGGCTCGTCTCCGGCCTGATCGGCTTCGGTCCCGCCGGCCAGCTGCCGATAACGCTCCTCCTTCTGGCCGGGGCGCCGCCGCAGCCGCTCGGCCAGGCCGCGGGAGATCAGGGCGTCGAGCGTGGTCTGGATCGCGGCCAGGTCGTGGAAGGCGAAGAGCCGGTCGGTTCTTGCTTTGAGCTCGCCCGGCGTCTGGGCACCTCGCAACATCAGCACCGCGAGGACCGAGATCTGGTCCTCGTCCAGCTTGAGCTCGGTGTCGATCAACTGGCGGTACTTCGGCACGCGGCTGCTGTGGCCGGAGGCCGAACGGATCCAGCGCCGCCGGCCGAGCTCGCCGAGCGCTCGGCGGACTGTCGCTTCGTCGTAAGCGACCACCGGATCGCGGTTGGTCGACTGGTTGCAGGCGTTTACCAGCGCGTTGAGGGTCAGCGGATAGTGGTCGGGCGTGGTCCGCTGCTTCTCGACCAGGCAGCCGAGCACCCGCATCTCCTCATCGGTCGGTCCGATCATGGCCGCAGCCTACCGCGAGGCCACTCTGGCAACGATTTCCCGTGACATGGATAGGAAACCGCGGCCAGAGTGACCTGGGTGCCAGTGTGCGCGCTCTCTGGCCGGGGTCTCGCGCTCTGGCCGGGGTCTCCTATCGTGAGCAACGTAAACCGCGGCCAGAAACTCTTTAGACCGTTACGAGGAGGCCCGTCAGGTAGAGGGCCAGGGCTCCGGCTCCTATTGCTGCCGAGGAGACCGGGGTGAACGTTCTTCCGTCTTCGTCCTTCATCGACGGGACCAGCTGGACGATGACCTGGAGGATCGCCCCGACGCCGACGCCGATAAGCGCAGCGGCAATCTCGTTGCTGGAGACCGAGCCGCCGACCAGCGCACCGGCGACCGCCGGGCCACCGGCGATGAGCCCGAGGCCGAGCAGGGCCCTGACCCGGGGTTTCTCCGTGGCGAGAGGCGCGACGATCGCCAGGCCCTCGGTCGTGTTGTGGATGGCGAAGCCGATGATCAGAAAGGTGCCGAGGGCCAGCTCGCCGACCGAATAGGCGGAGCCGATCGCGAGGCCTTCACCGAAGTTGTGGAGGCCGATTCCGATCGCCACCATCAGCGCGAGCTGCCAGCCGGAAGCGCCGGCGGCCGCGGATTTCGTTCGCCGGCCCTTCATGTACGAGTCGATCCCGGCCAGCAGGAGGAAGGTGAGGCCGGCACCGAGGAAGACGACCGCGTCGCCGCCGAACACGCCCGAGCCGGCGGCGCTCAGGTCGAGGGCTTCGAGCGTGCCGTCGATCGCCAGGAATCCGAGCAGACCGACCGTAAAGGCGATCAGGCCCGAGGTCCAGCGACGGCCACCGCGGCGCAGCACCGGCAGCGCGAGCATGCCGAGCGTCACCGGGATCACGCCGACGTAGAGCCCGATCAGGATCATCGACATCAGGAAGTTGCCACCGGCCTCGGGCGTTTCCACCGCGGCATCGATCGTGTGCGGGATCACGACGCCGGTCGAGGTCAGCAGCCCGATCTCGTAGGGGTTGCCCTCGATCCAAGGGTAATCCAGGGTCAGCGTCTCGTTGCCGAGGCGGCCGAGGGGCGCCTCGCCGCCGGAGAGATTCACGTAGGTGTCATTGACCGTGGCCTGGGCGACCGTGACCGCATCCGGTCCGGCGTTGCGCAAAGTGAGGTGGATCTTCCCCGGGTCGAGCACGGTCTTCTCGACGCGCAGGTCTTCGATCGGTGGGCCATTCCGCTCGGGCAGGGTGTCCCCGCCGAAGGAGCCGATCGCGAACAGCGCGGCGGCCACGACCGCGAGCACGCCGAGGGCGAGCACCCAGACGGGCGTCTGGCTGAAGCGGCCTTCGTTCATTCCTCGACCTCGAAAAAGCCCATCCAGCCAAGCTCGGCGAACTCGGTCTTGTGGGCGTGGAACATGTACTTGCCGGCGTGCGGGAATCGCATCTCGAGGATGCCGCGCTGGCCCTGCACCTGACTGATGATGTCGGTGAACTCGGAAGGCTCCAGCCGGGTGCCGGTCGGGTAGTAGTCGAAGAAGTTGCCGTGCAGGTGGAACGAGTTGATCGGGTCGTACTCGAGCAGGTTGGTCAGGTAGAGCCGGACCAGCTGATTGCGCTTCACCTTGACCGGGATGTGCATGTAACAGAAGGGGATGCCGTTGACGAAATAGAGCTGGTTGCCGAGGCCGTCGAAGTTCGTGTTGTAGCCGCCCTGGACCATGACCATCTCGTCCGCCTTCGGGCGCCCGGCTTTCGGTTCGATGATGATCGTGCCGTACATGCCACGGGCGATGTGCTCGGCCAGCGGCTCGGCGTGGCAATGGAAGAGATGCAGGCCGAAAGGCTCGGCCTCGAATTCGTAAGAAGTGCCTTGGCCGGGCTGGATCAGGCCGGCGCCGAGTCCGGCGAGGCCGTCCATGTCGGCCGGGTGGATGCCGTGGAAGTGCATCGTGTGCGGGTGGGCCGAGCCGTTGCCGAAGTTGATGCGAAGCCGTTCGCCTTCCTTGGCCCGCAGGGTGGGTCCGGGTATCCGGCCGTTGAAAGTCCAGGCCGGGAACTTGACGCCGGGGGCGACCTCGATCTCCCTGTCGACCGCGTTGACCTCCCATTCACGAAGGGTCTGCCCGTTCGGCAGCTTGCTGGTCTTACCCCAGTTGAAGTCGCGGAGAGTCTCGGTCGGGTCGAAGCCGTTGAAGGAGTTGTCGACCATGGTGCCCGCGCGGAAGGTCGGGCCGCCGTGGTTGACGCCGTGCATCGCGATCATCTCGGCGGAACTCATCTGGCCCATCTGGCCACCCTCGGCCATGGCCGAGGCCGACCGGGTGCCGAGCACGGCGCCGGCCCCGCCGACCGCGGCGGTCAGGCCGGCCTTGCGAAGAAGGTTCCTGCGGGTCAGCGCGCCCGAAGAACCCTCGGGCTCACCCGATTCGGGTTCCGTCGGTTTCATACCTGTAGTAAATCAGATTTAGGTATGACTCAACTTTGTTATGAAGAAGGAGGCTTCAGCCCGGCCGCCTCGATCACCAAGGAAGTGGCCTGGGGCACCGTGATCTTCTCTTCGACCACGTCCTTCTCCGCCTCCGCGATCGCTTCCTCGACGCCGGGGCGGGCGTGGAATTCGGTCAGCACCGCCTCTTCGATCATCGAGTTCAGCCAGCGCAGCTGCTGCCGCAGGCGCCGTTCCTGGAGCTGGCCGCTCTCTTCGAGCAGAGCGCGGTGCTCTTCGATCGTCTGCCAGAGCTCGGTCAGGCCGGTCTTCTCGGTGGCCGAGGCGATCAGGACCGGGGTCTCCCAGCCGGGAGTCGAAGGCGGCAGCATGCGCAGGGCCTGGCGGTAGTCGCCGCGGGCGCGCTTGGCCAGCGGGATGCGGTCGCCGTCGGCCTTGTTGACGACGACCAGGTCGGCCAATTCCATGATGCCGCGCTTGATGCCCTGGAGTTCATCGCCGGCGCCGGGCACGAGCAGCAGGCAGAGCGAATCGACAAGTTCGGCCAGCTCGGCCTCGGACTGCCCCACGCCGACCGATTCAACCAGGATCACGTCGTAACCGGCGGCTTCGCAGAGCAACATCGCCTCGCGAGTTTTCCGGGCCACACCGCCGAGCACACCGCCCGAGGGCGAAGGCCGGATGTAAGCGTCCTGGTTCATGCTGAGCCCCTGCATCCGGGTCTTGTCGCCGAGGATGCTGCCGCCGGTGCGAGAGCTCGAAGGATCGATCACCAGCACCGCGACGCGGTGGCCCTGCTCAATCAGCCAGAGGCCGAGCGACTCGATCATGGTCGACTTGCCGGCGCCGGGCACGCCGGTGATTCCGACCCGCCGCGCCTTGCCGGTCTTCGGCAGAATGCCGGCAATCAGTTCCTGGGCCCGCGCCTGGTCGTCCGGGCGGCGAGATTCCGCCAGCGTGATCGCCCGCGAGAGCGCGCCGCGGTCGCCGCCGATCACGCCCTCCATCAGTTCTTCGACCGGGGAGCGCTCCGACATCAGGCGGTGGTCGGTTCGTCCTGGGTGCTGATATCGAGCTCCAGCCGCTCGATCAGGAGCTGAAGCAGCTCGCCGGCGGCCTCGCCGATCACGGTTCCGGGCGGGAAGATCAGATCGGCACCGGCCGCCTTGAGCGGCTCGAAGTCGACCGGCGGAATGACGCCGCCGGCGACGATCATGATGTCTTCGCGGTCCTGCTCGTCGAGCGCCTTGCGCAGCGCCGGGACCAGCGTGAGGTGACCGGCGGCCAGGGTGCTGACGCCGACCACGTGCACGTCGGCCTCGACCGCCTGGCGGGCGACCTCTTCGGGCGTCTGGAAGAGCGGACCGATGTCGACGTCGAAGCCGAGGTCGGCGAAAGCCGTGGCGATCACCTTCTGGCCGCGGTCATGGCCGTCCTGGCCCATCTTGGCGACGAGCACGCGGGGGCGGCGGCCTTCGGCCTTCTCGAACTGCTCGACCAGCTCTTTGGTCTTCGAGAATGATTCCGAACTCACGCCGACCTCCTGTTGGTAAACGCCCGCGATTGACCTGATTTCTGCCGCATGGCGACCGTACTCCTTTTCAAGCGCAAGGCTGATTTCTCCGACCGTCGCATGGGCTCTGGCGGCCTTGACCCCGAGATCGAGCAGGTTGCCTTCACCGGTGGCCGCGGCCTTGGTCAGGTGGTCAAGGGCTTCGTCGACCGCCCCTTGGTCACGCTCGGCCTTGAGCCGCTCGAGCTTGGCGAGCTGCGCGTTCCGCACCTCGTTGTTGTCGACCTTCAGCACGTTGACCAGGGTGTCGTTCTCCGGCTTGTAGGAGTTGACGCCGACCACGGTCTGGGTGCCGGAATCGATCCGGGCCTGGGTCCGGGCGGCCGTTTCTTCGATGCGAAGCTTGGGGATGCCGGCCGCGATCGCCTCGGTCATGCCGCCGGCCTCGTCGATCTCCTTCATGTGGGCGAGCGCCTTGAGGGCCAGCTCGCGGGTCAGGTACTCGACGTAATAACTGCCGGCCCAGGGATCGATCACCCGGGTCGTGCCGGACTCCTGCTGCAGGAAGAGCTGGGTCTGGCGGGCGATCCTCGCGCTGAAGTCGGAAGGCAGGCCGAGCGCTTCGTCGAGTGCGTTGGTGTGGAGCGACTGGGTGTGGCCCTGGGTCGCGGCCATCGCTTCGATGCAGGTGCGGATCACGTTGTTGTAGGCGTCCTGCGCCGCGAGGCTCCAACCCGAGGTCTGGCAGTGAGTGCGCAGCGACATCGACTTCGGGTTCTCCGGACCGAACTCCTTCATCAGGCTGGCCCAGAGCAGGCGGCCGGCGCGCATCTTGGCTACCTCCATGAAGAAGTTCATGCCGATCGCCCAGAAGAAGGACAGTCTTGGCGCGAACTTGTCGATGCTGAGGCCGGAATCGAGAGCAGCCTTCACATACTCGACGCCGTCGGCCAGGGTGTAGCCGAGCTCGAGGTCAGCGCTGGCTCCGGCCTCCTGCATGTGGTAGCCGGAGATCGAAATCGAGTTGAAGCGCGGCATCTCCCGCGAGGTGTAGCCAATGATGTCGGAGACGATCCGCATCGAAGGCTTCGGCGGGTAGATGTACGTGTTCCGCACCATGAACTCTTTGAGGATGTCGTTCTGGATGGTGCCGGTCATCTGGTCATGCGGCACCCCCTGCTCCTCACCGGCGACGATGAAGAGCGAGAGCACCGGCAGCACCGCGCCGTTCATGGTCATCGAGACGCTCATCTCTTCGAGCGGGATGCCGTCGAACAGGGTGCGCATGTCGTAGATCGAATCGATCGCCACGCCGGCCATGCCGACGTCGCCGGTCACACGTTCGTGGTCCGAGTCGTAACCGCGGTGGGTGGCGAGGTCGAAAGCGATCGAAAGACCCTTCTGGCCGGCCGCGAGGTTGCGGCGGTAGAAGGCGTTCGATTCCTCGGCCGTGGAGTAACCGGCGTACTGGCGGATCGTCCACGGCTTGTTCACGTACATCGTCGGATACGGGCCGCGCAGATACGGGGCGAAGCCGGGCATCGTGTCGAGGAAATCGAGGTCCTTGGTGGCGGCCGAGGTGTAGGCCGGGTCGAGCTCGATGCCCTCGGGCGTGTCCCACTTGACCGGATCGCCGTCGGGGTCGGCCGCCTCGTTGAGAATCTTGTCGAGCTCCTGAACCGGTGCCGGCTGGGTCTCGATGCCGCCGAGCTCGATTCCAGAGAAATCGGGGATCACGGTTTCTTCCTCGCTCATGCCGGCACCTCCACGCCGAGGCGGCTGAGCGCCGGGACCAGCACGTCCAGCATGTTGACGCCGTTCTTCACGACCTCGTCGGCGGCGGCCGCTTCGTTCAGCTCCGGGGTCGAATTGATCATGTAGACGTACTCGGCACCGGCTTCACGAAGTTTGCTGACCAGATCAGCGACGTGCGCGGGGGACTCGCGCTTGCTGGCGCAGACGGCAGCAACGTCGAAGCCGCCCGCCTTGAAGGTGTCCGCCTGATCGGAATTACCGTCGAGACTGCCGCTCGGCACGGTCTCGATTCCGGCCACTTCGAAGAAGCTCTTGGCCCAGTTGGCAAGGGCGACGTGCTGCGCGACCGTGCCCATGCAGGCGAGGTAGATCTGCGGGCGGTCGTTGCCGGCCGCTTCGTACGCGCGTGCGGCGTCGCGCAGGTGCTCGAACGGTGCCGCGTCGGGACGCGGGTTCAGCTTCGGCTGCGAAAAGGTGCCCGAAGTGCCGGCGTTCAGCGCCTCGGCGATCTCGTCGATCCGGGCGCCGGATGAAGCGAGTGCGGTCGCCTTTTCGAGGCGTTTGTCCGGTGCGACATCGCGCAGCTCGTCGAGTCCGTTCAGGGCCGGTCGCTCGGCCAGACGGGCGGCGTCGATCTTGCCGAGGGCCTCAGCCGCGAAGGTCTCCGGCTCCGTGCCATCGTCTCCGAGCAGCGGGAATTCGTTGATTCCGGTCATGACGCGGACCCGGTGGACCAGCTCGTCCTGACGCTGGTCGGCGAGGTCAGCCAGGGCGTTCGCGATCAGGCCCGAGCGCAGGCAGGCGAGCGCGCCACCTTCGGCTTCGAGCTCGGTGAAGCGGTTCCATCCTGCCTGCGCGACCTCGTCGGTCAGGACCTCGACGTACCAGGAGCCGGCCGCGGGGTCGGCGATCCGGCCGAGAGAGGATTCGTCCTGCAGAACGATCTGGGTGTTGCGGGCCATGCGGCGACCGAGGCTGCCGGGCTCGCCGATCCGGCGGTCGAACGGCGTCACCGTGACCCCATCGGCGCCACCCGTTCCGGCGGCGAAGGCGGCGGTGGTGACCCGCAGCAGATTCACCCAGGGATCGACCTCGGTGATCATGCGGGCGCTGGTCTGGCCGTAGGTCGCCGAGTGGCGTCCGGCGGCAGGCACGCCGCATTCCTCCAGAACCCGTGCCCAGAGGCGCCGGATCGCGCGGAACTTCGCCATCTCGAGGAACTGGTCGGCGCCGACCGCGAGGTTGAACTCGATCTGGGCGGCGGCGGCTTCAGCCGACAGGCCGGTCTCAAGACCGGCACGCAGGTGCTCGACCCCGGTGGCGATCGCGATCCCGAGCTCCCAGGCGGTGCCGGCCCCGGCGTCGACGTAAGGATTTGTATCGACCCCGAGCGCCCGAACCTTGCTGAAGGTGCGGCTGGTTTCCAGGGCGAGGTTGGCGGCGCGGGCGAGGCCTTCTTCCGGCGAGAAGGCGAGCTCGCCCTCCCGGGCCAGGACGCCGAGCGGGTCGGCGCGGAAGGAGCCGATCGCCTGGTCGGACTGAATCCCGTTCTCGCGCCACTGGGCGGCCAGGAGCGCCGCGGCGGGCAGGGTCGCGGCGCCGGCGTCGAGCGCGATGCCGGCCATGTCGAGGTAGACGCCGTCGAGCACCTGGCTGAGGTCGTCGAGGGTGGAGATCTGGGTGCCGTCGCGGCCGCGCAGGGCCTAGAACTCGGGGGTGCCGGGCACCGCGGCGAAGCGGGCCGCGCGGTCGAAACGAAGCGTTATTTCGGTGACCCCGCCGTTCAGGTCTTCGAGGATCTCGGTGTTGGCGACCTTCCGGTCGGGGTGCGCCTGCTCCTGGCGGATCTGCCAGTGGCGCCCGGCCCTGGTGCCACGCACGAACGGTGCCTCGTTCGGCAGGCCGGCCGGATCGGGGGCAAGCCCGTCCTCCCGCGTGTAGAGCCACTTGGCGTCGATGCCGTCTTCCAGCACGGTGCGCAGCGTGGAATCGTCGTCACCCTTGGTCGCCGCCTCGGCCCACTCTTGATAAGTGACCGTCGCAAAACCGTCGGTGAAGTTGTCTTTTTCGGGACCGGGCATCGACCCATAAGGGTATCTGGCACGGCGATATGGGCGACTTGTTCCCTTTTAACGAAGCCTTCGCCTCTACAATGGCGGCGTTGGCCGGACGATTCAGAAAACCAGATCCGAGGGAAGTCCCGCTCGAGAAGTACCGGTTCGTGAGCGTCGGCCAGAACCCGTTGCGGGCGATCGCGAAGCGGGTCATGCTGGCGATCGGCCTGCTCCTGCTGGTCACGATGATCACCTACATCGGCCGCGACGGTTATTACGACGCGCACGGCGACGGCCCGCTCACCTTCATTGACGCGCTCTATTACTCGACGGTAACGATCACGACTACGGGCTACGGCGACATCGTCCCCGCGACCCAGTGGTCCCGGCTGGTCACGACCGTGGTGATTACCCCGTTGCGGGTCCTCTTCCTGATCCTGCTGGTAGGAACTACGCTGCAGGTGCTGGCCGACCGGTCGAAACTCATCATCCGCCGCAATCGCTGGGAGAGAGAATTGAAAGATCACATCGTCGTCTGTGGCTTCGGCATCAAGGGGCGCTCCGCTCTCGAGTACCTGCGCAACCACAACGACGACTGCCAGGCGGTTGCTATCGACAAAGACGAAGCGGCACTCGAGGCGGCCAACGCGCTCAACGTGAACGGGATCCTCGGCTCGGCCTACGACCAGGACATCCTCAAGGCAGCCGATGTCAAAGAGGCCTCCACGGTGATCATCGCGATGGGTTCCGACGAGCAATCGGTGCTCACCGTCCTCCGGGTCAACGAGCTCGCCCCGAAAGCGACGATCGTCGTTTCCTGCCGGGAAGAAGTCAACGTCGAACTGCTGAAGAACTCGGGGGCCGACGAAGTGATCGTCTCTTCGAGCTCGGCCGGTCGCATCCTCGGCATGGCCGCCGAGGCGCCAGAGGCCGCGCGCATAATCAACGACCTTCTGACCTTCGGTGACGGACTGGACATCGAGGAACGGGTCATCAAGACGCACGGCGAGCCGATCGACGCGGACCACAGCGAGACCGCGATCGCCGTAGTCCGCGGCGACACCGTGATGCGACCGGGCGACGCGCGCTGCCAGCCGCTCGAGCCGAACGACAAGGTCATCTACATCAAGGCCAAGGAAGAAACGATCGCACGAGCGGAGGCGATGACGTGAGCCAGGAACCGAAGCACGGGGATCTGTTCAAGGAGATCTACTTCAAGGGACTCGGCAATGAGTTGCCGAGCATCCCGCTCGAGGCCGGCGCGCTCGAAGCTGCCGCCACCGAGGCGATGGAGGACCGTTCCTCCGGCTACATCGCGGCCGGCGCCGGCTCGGAGAACACGATCCGGTACAACCGCGAGGCTTTCGACCGCTGGCAGATCGTGCCGCGCATGCTGCGCGACGTCAGCCAGCGCAACATGGAGACTGAGGTCCTCGGCACGAAGATGGTCGCGCCCGTGATGCTGGCGCCGATCGGCATCCAGACCGTGGCCCACGAAGACGGCGAGAGCGGCTCGGCCCGCGCCGCCGCCAGGGTCGGCCTTCCCTGGATCACCAGCACCGCGGCCGACACGACGCTCGAGGACATCGCCGCCGCGAACGGTGACGGCGAACGCTGGTTCCAGCTCTACTGGACCAACGACGACGAGATCACCGCCTCGATGGTGCGCCGCGCCGAAGCCGCGGGCTACAAGGCGATCGTGATCACGGTCGACACCTTCATCCCCGGCTGGAAGACGCGCGACCTCCAGCAGGCCTGGCTGCCGTTCATCAACCAGGTCGGCGTCGCCAACTTCTTCTCCGACCCGGCTTTCCGCGCCGGCCTCGAGAAGACGCCGGAGGAGGATCCGGGCATGGCCACCGGCCACTACATCGGGAGTTACGTCAATCCTTCGCTGACCTGGGACCGGATCAACTGGCTGCGAGACCACACTTCACTTCCGATCCTGATCAAAGGCATCCAGCATCCCGACGACGCCCGTGAGGCGATCTCGATCGGGGTCGACGGTATCGTCGTCTCCAACCACGGCGGTCGTCAGGTCGATGGCGCCGTGGCCAGTCTCGACGCGCTGCCGGTGGTCGCCGACGCGGTCAACGGCAAGATCCCGATCCTCTTCGACAGCGGCATCCGCACCGGTTCGGACATCCTCAAGGCGATCGCCCTGGGCGCTGACGCGGTGCTGCTCGGCCGTCCTTACATCTGGGGCCTGGCGCTCGAAGGCGAGGCCGGCGTCGAGAAGGTGCTCAGGCACACCCTCGCCGACTTCGACCTCGCGATGGCGCTCTCCGGGTTCAATTCACCAGCCGAACTCAACCGCGAAGCACTGTTCGAAGCCCCCTAGTCGCTGAGCGTGACGCTTTCGATGATCTTCGGCTCGACCGGCTTGTCGCGGCCGTCGGTGTCCGAGGCCTCGATCGTGTCGACCACGTCCATGCCTTCGGTGATCTCACCGAAGACTGTGTGCTTGCCATCGAGCCAATCGGCGGCGGGGGTGGTGACGATGAAGAACTGTGAGCCGTTGGTATTGGGGCCGGCGTTGGCCATGGCGAGCGCACCGCGCACGATCTTGTGGTCGTTGAACTCGTCGTCGAACTTGTAGCCGGCATCTCCGGTTCCCGTACCCGTCGGGCAGCCGCCCTGGACCATGAAGTCCTTGATGACACGGTGGAAGATCAGGCCGTCGTAGAAGCCGTCGGCGGAAAGCTTGCGGAAGTTCTCGACCGTCTTCGGCGCGTCCTCGTCAAAGAACTCGACCTTGATGGTCCCGGTGTTTGTATTCAGCGTTGCTGTGGACATGGCCTGACCCTACACAGGGCTCAGAGGCCGAGGTCCCGCACGCCGGTTTCCTTGAAGCCGAGGTGATGGCCGAGCTCGTGGCGCACCGTGCGCTCGACCTGGGCCGCGAGCAGGTCACGGTCATGGCCGAAGTCGCGGGTCAGCGTGTCGCGGTAGATCACGATGCGGTCTTCGTAGTTGTCGCGGGCGATGCCGTCGCCGTAATACATGCCGTAGGCGTGATGGTCCCGGCCGAGATCGGAGATCACGACCGGCACCTTCTCGATCGCCTCCCGGAACTGGTCCGGCAGGTTGTCGATCGCGTCGGCGACCATCGCCTCGAATTCTGTTTCGGTGAGCGGCTCCATACCCATATATTGCCGACCCGCCCGGGCCGGCAATCCGGGAACAGCTTCCGGCGGCCCCTCAGCCGAGCAGCTTCGCCTTCTGGTCGCGCGTTCAGTAGGGAAAACTTAGCGCTCCGGAACTGCCGGGGAAAGGCAAGCCGACGCCGTTCGGAAACCTGCCGGATGTACGACATCTTGCATCCTCAGCGGTGGTGCCGGGTCCGATCAAGGGGTTACCTATCCTCGACGTAGCGCAACAGTCGGCCGTTTCGGCGGTTGCCTCAAGTGATGCCCCTAGCCCGATTCTTCAAATTCTCGCTTCCTTCACTGCTCTGCATGACCCTCCTGGTCCTGTTGCTGGCGCCTACGAACTCGGGGGCCAAGAGCCTCACACCGCCCGGCAACAAGACCTATTTCGGGGTCACCGACACCGGCGAAGCCAGCGACTTCCGTGACTTCGCGCGGTCGGTCGGCAAGCATCCCGCGGTGATCCAGACCTTCCACCCCTGGGGCAACAGCCTTCATCTGGCGATGCCGCGCTGGAAGGCCGTGCGGGCCCGGCCGATGCTCCACATCACGACCCGTGCCGACGACGGCACCGAGCTGATCACACCGCGCCAGATCGCCAAGGGCCGCGGCGACGACTACCTGCTTCGGCTCAACCGGTCGCTCGACCGCAAGAAGATCCGCGCTTACATCCGCCCGCTCGGCGAACCGAACCGGTGCCTGAATGCCTACGCCGGCGTCGACTGCTCGGGCAACGTGCGCGGCGGCTCTTACGCCTTCAACTGGTACAAGCAGGCCTTCCGCCGGATCGCGATCATCGTCAAGGGCGGCGAGAAGCGCGGCACGATCAACCACGACCTCCACAAGATCGGCCTGCCCAAGGTCCAGAAGCGGCGCAAGAAGGGCAAGCTGCCGCGCCGCTTGCCGACCGCGCCGGTCGCCTTCGTCTGGAGCCCGTTGCCCGCCGGGTCACCGACCATCTCGAACAACACCCCCGGGCATTACTGGCCGGGCAAGGATTGGGTCGACTGGGTCGGCACCGACTTCTACAACAAGTACAACAACTGGGACGACCTCAGGAAGTTCTACGCGAAGTGGTCACTCGGCAAGAACAAGCCGATGGCACTGACCGAATGGGGCCTCTGGGGCACTGACGGGCCGGGCTTCGTCAAGCGCATCTTCAAGTTCCAGCGCAACCGCAAAAAAGTGGACATGCTGATCTATTACCAGGACTTCGGCACCTCGAACGCCTTCCGCATCCAGAACTTCCCGAAGGGCCGCAAGACCCTGAAGAGGCACCTCGACAGCCCGGACTTCCCTCGCTTCGCGAAAAAGTACCCGAGGTAGGCCAGGCCCCAGAGGGGCCCAGAGCGGTCGGCCACCGGTCGGCTACCTGACTCGCTTCCAGAGTTCGATCATCCTCGTCAGCCGGGAGTCATCGGCCACGAGGATTCGTTTCAGCCATCCGGAGATCTCGCTCTCGTCGAGAATCGCCTCCCCGAGAAGCATCTGCTCGATATCCACCCAGTCCTTGGGTCGGTCGAAAACCACCTTGCAGACGATCAAATGCTCTGGCGAAAGGATTGGAATCTTCCCTTCGTCAAAAGTGACCCACCGGGCTGCCTCCTCCATCGCATCGTGGAACGGGTCATACGAAAAGAAGAGATCAACGGGGTTTCGACCCCACCAGATTCGAACCTGCTCGTCCCTCTCTGCCGAAGCCCGGTCCACCTTTTCGTCGGCTCCCAGGGGTGCAAACGCGGCAAGGACCATTTCGATCTGATCGACCCCGACGAAGACGTTCAGGTCGATATCGATGGTAACGCGAGGCTCGCCGTAGTACGCAAGGGCGAGGGCACCTCCAAAGGCGTGCTTGATCCCCGCGTCCTTCAGCGCCTGATGAGCCAGGGACACCTTCTGGACCAAAGTCGGTTCGGGAGCATCAGCCACTTGACTCAATCCTGGGAAATATCGTCGCGTCCCGACGCTTCACGGGCGGCAGCGCATCACCGAGTCCAAGCAAGTCGATCAATGCCTCACTGCGCTCACCCATCGATGCGCCGACCCAGAGCTTCATCCGTTCCGCCTCATGGCTGACGGTGGAGCCGCGAACCTCAGGAAGACTGTCGGCAATCAGTCGCGCCAATGCCCGTCGTGGCTTTTGGCCGAGCGACATCTGCCGCAAGAGCGTCTTGGCCGCGTGTTCAACTTCGGAATCTCTGACCGGAGCGCCGGCCCGGACGACCTTGCTTCGAATGTCGTCGTTGTCGACTGGCTTCGAACTCCTGTCGGCAACCTGGTCGGCGATCTCAGGAGTGAACTCATGGAAGGTCGCGAGCGTCCTGCTTCTCGGTCCGGCCGGTGACCGCCGGGATTCGCGTACTTCCCAGGTTCCATTGGGTTTTGAAACAACAAAAGCCATAGTGGTTATTCTACCCACTACATTGTTGTCCTGCAATTTACAGGCTGGGGCAGGGATACCGGCTAGGTGAAAGCGGAGATTCCGGTGAGCGCCTTGCCTACGGAAAGCGTGTGGATCTCGTCCGTGCCTTCGTAGGTGAAGACCGACTCGAGGTTGTTCGCGTGACGCATCACCGGGTATTCGAGGGTGACGCCGTTGGCTCCCAGAACGCCCCGGGCGGTTGAAGCGACCTCCCTGGCCATGCGCACGTTCTGGCGCTTGCCCATGCTGATCTGCTCGGTGGTGAGCTCGCCTTCGTCCTTGAGCTGCCCCAGCCGGAGCGCCAACAGATACCCCTGGTTGACCCCGGCCGCCATGTCGGCAAGCTTGGCCTGGGTCAGCTGGAAAGAAGCGATCGGCTTGCCGAACTGCTCGCGGGTCAGCGAGTAGCCGAGCGCGGCTTCGAAGCAGGCGCGGGCGACACCGACCACCCCCCAGACGATCCCGTAACGGGCCTCGTTGAGACAGCT
This sequence comes from Thermoleophilia bacterium, assembly GCA_016650125.1. GTDB lineage: Bacteria > Actinomycetota > Thermoleophilia > Solirubrobacterales > 70-9 > 67-14. The sequence goes on along the minus strand of JAENWT010000016.1, from coordinate 21,107 downwards.
GAGCGGTCCGCGCAGCGACTGGACCCCCGGCAAGCGGTTTGAATCGGGGACTGACACGTCATCGAAGATCAGCTCGGAGGTGACCGAGGCACGCAAAGAAAGCTTGCCGTGCATGTCGGGGCGTGTAAAGCCCTCCATCCCCGGTTCGACCAGGAAGCCCTGAACGCCATCGTCCGTGCGGGCCCAGACGACGGCGACGTCGCTGATCGAGCCCGAGGTGATCCACATCTTGGCGCCGTTCAGGATCCAGTCGTCACCGTCACGCCTCGCATTGGTCCGCATGCTGGACGGATCGGAGCCGGAATCGGGCTCGGTCAGGCCGAAGCAGCCGATCTTCCGGCCGGCGGCCATGTCCGGCAGCCAGTTCTCTTTCTGCTCTTCGCTGCCCCACTTCCAGATCGCGAACATCGCCAGAGATCCCTGAACCGAGCAGAACGAGCGCAGGGAGCTGTCGCCGGCATCGAGCTCCATGCAGGCGATGCCGTAAGCGATGGCGCTGGACCCGGCACAGCCGTAGCCCTCGAGGTGCATGCCGAGCACGTTGAGGTCACCGAGAGCCTTCGGCACCGAAGTGTCGAAGGTGCCCTGCTCGAAGTGCTCGTTGACGCCGGGCAGGTACTTCTCGTTGACGTAGCGGGCGACCGTCTCCTTGATCAGTCGGTCTTCGTCGGAGAGCAGCCGGTCTATTTCGAGAAAGTCGTCTGGTTTCACCTTGAACCCATTATGACCGCCGACAGAACGGGACGGTAGGGTTACGGCCATGAACTTCGGGGGAACGCTTGTGAACACCGTAGTCCGCCTGGTGGTCCTGTTCGCGACTCTGGCGCTGGTCTACCTGTTCATCATCAAACCGGTGCTGCACACGACCGAGGTCGGCATCAGGAGCGCCAGCGATTTCAGCAACAACATCACCGATAGCTTCAACGTTCAGAACGACGAGTCGTACAAGAACGCGATGAAGCAGATGAACCAGGCCCTGAATCAGGCGAACCACCCGGGCAAGACCAAGTCGGTCGTGATCACCAGCAACGGCAAGACGAACGTCGCGGGCTTCAATCAGCAGCGGCTCCTGAAATGCGTTCAGAACTCGAACCAGAACATCAACCGCCTGGTCAGGTGTAACGAGAAGTTCGGGCCATAAACCGGAGTTGTGTGACGTGTGTCGGATGTATGGCACTTCGACTCTCTAGTATCGATTTTGTTCAGACACTGCCGAATCCGGTTCTTCATGTGCCGGATCGGGGGACCCATTGGAATCCGCCTGCAGTTGGATTCCGGGGGCGAATCGGACAGCTTTTGTCCGTAGCGCAGCTTCTTCAGCGCGAGCCCGTCAGCTAACCCCGTAGGCCTTACGAAGAAGGAGGTACCAAATGGATCTGAACTCACAAGTAGTGAACCCCGTGGTGGAACCGACCGGCGTCAGCGCCGTGTTGGCCTACGTGGCCGGTGGTATCGCCGGGACAGCGATTGCGCTACCCGTGCTGATCGGGGTCTTCGGACTCTAGGTCACCGCCTCACAGACCGGCCCGGCTTCTGGCCGGGCCGGTCTGTGATTTTCCCTTTCAGGGTTGGCGCTTCAGGCGGTAGCGGCCATCGATGCCCCAGCGCCCCTTCCACAGGGGAATCTCGGTGACGTCTCGCTTCAGCTGCTGCCGGTAACGGACCACGCAGCGGTTCCACTCGTTGGAGACCCGCGGCACCGCGATCAGGCTCTGACCACGGAAGCGGTACCACTCGGGGATCGTCCTCAGGTTGACCTCGGGGAAGGAATAGGCGCGGCGCTGGTTGCGGACCGCCTTGCGCTTCAGGGTCAGGACCGGTCCGGTCGGGGTGTGCATTCGCAGCTCCCGGTAGGTCCCCTGGTCGAGGATCCGGCGGACCGCCGGCGTGTCCCGGAAGAACTGGATCCGAACGAACCGGGAATAGCGCGAAGCGCTGATGGTCGCCTGGATACCGTGGGAGACCGGCCGGATCGTGAAGCCGGTCAAGGCGCAGTACTTTCGCGATGGCACGGGGACGAGCACCGGCTTCTCGACGACTTCGACCACCGGAGGGGTCGGGACAACCGTGAACTCACGCTCGGCCGGAGTCGGGTCGACCAGACCCACCCGGTCGATCGCCCGCACGCGGAAAATATGATCGCCGGCCGCGAGACCGACGTAACTCCGCGGCGAGGTGCAAGGGGTCCAGGTGTCACCCTCGATCTGGCACTCGAAGGTCCCCGGCTCGTTCGAACGGAAGGTGAAAGTGACGTTCTCCGAAGCCACCGGTGGCGGACCGGAGACGATCTCTGTGTCCGGCGGGGTCGAGTCTAGCGTCCAGCGCCACCCGGCCGGGGTCGGGTCGACCCGCCGTCCGCCACCGCTGGTGCCAGACGGCAGCCAGGCGCGGACCTCGAAGACGTGCTCGCCGTCAGCGGTGCCATCGTTCGGCAAAACCACTTCGAACGGATCGACAGCCGAGGGCCGGGGACAGCCGGTCCAGTCACCGTCGTCGATGCGGCATTCGTAACCAGAGTCGGCCGGCCGGTCCGAGGTGTAGACGAAGGGGGCGACCGGGTCCCCGGTCATCGAGGACGGACCGGAGACGATCGTCGTATCGGGCAAGGCATCGTCGACGGTCAGGTTCGTACAGGCGAGACCCGCCGGAGAGTTGCCGGCCGCATCCCGCAGCCGGGCGCAGACCCGGTAGAGGCCATCGCCTTCGAGCCCGATACCTGAAACCAAAATCACCGGGGCCGCACCCTGCGCCGAGACGTCGACGGTCCGGGAAGCAACCACGTTCTCGAACTCGGATCCGACCCGCTTCTCGACCGTGAAAGTCAGTCCGGCCTGCGGCGAGACCGAGCCCGCGGCGATTCCCGATACATCCGGGTTGGCGAGGCTGAGCGTGAAGCCCGGCCCGCCGCCCCGGGTCAGTTTCATGCCGGGCGCGTCGATCACCGGAGCGATCGAGTCCCGCCGCACGTTGATGCCGGCACTGCAGGTGCGCTGGGCCACGCCATCTTCAGCACAGGCCGTGACCGTGCTTTGGCCCTGCGGGGCCTGCCCCAGGTCAAGGCTGATCGTGCCGGAGCCGGAGGCCGGGCAAGGCTGGAAAGAGGTCCGGACCTGGCCGGGCCGGCCGCCGGCACAGGTCACCCCCCGGTGAGGGTTCCAGTCGGTCCCGGGGAGACCACCAGCCGCGCCCCGGAAATGCCGGTGCCCGCGTCGGTGGCGTTCCACTTGACCGGCACCCGTCCGCCGCTCAGCCATTCACCGGCGAGCAGCCGTGCCCCGGGACTTCCGGCCACGCCGGCCTCGGGCTGGGCGGTCACCCCGGTCGGCGGCTGCGGGTCGTTCATGACGAGGTTCAGGTGCTGAAGCTGCACGAAGGTGAAGCCCTCGGACTCGCAGTGGGCTTCGGCGCAGCGCAGCTCCACGCGGTAGGCCGAGTAGGGGCCCTCCGGCACCTCGTCCGTGAGCGCCGGAGCGACCCCGGTCGCGCCGATCTGTGAAGTCGCCCACCCGGAAAACAGGGTCTCGCTGAAGAGCCCGGTCGCTTGGTCGAAGGAATAGGGCCGGCCGCCGTCCCATTGGGCCGGCGTGCCGAGCCCGCCGGACTCGTTGCCCCAGTACCAGCCGTAGAGACCGGGAGCATCGGAAGGTCTGAACCAGTTCGAATTGTTGGGCACCGAGAAGCGGGCCGCGAAGAGGTTGATGCCGCTGAAGCCGAGTCCAAAGGTCCGGAACATCCACGGCTCGGTATTGGTGCCAAAGCCTGAACCCGATCCGTTCTCGGACGTGCCGCCCAGCTCCGCCCATGCCCGCGACAGGCTGACCCCGGACGGGACCGGCCACTGGAGACCGGCCCACTGCTCGCGGCTCGCCCGCTGTCCCGATCCCTGGTTGACCGGCTGGAGCCGATAGCCGATCTGGCCGCCGGATCCGAGATGACAGCCGGTTTCGGCCGCGAAGCCACCCGTACTGACGTTGAGCGGCACCGGGCCGACCCCCGCGCCAGAGACCGACTGGCAGGTCTTGACCGTGTAGCCGGCTGCTCCGGCGGGAGGTGCCGCCCAGATGTAACCGGCCAGGCCGATCACCAGGGCGAGTGCGATGACAATTCGCCGTTTCATCCCTCCACCTCGACCTTGATCGCCTTCGAAGCCGCCGAATCGAACGGGAAGAACTGCGATGGCAAAAGAACCGCACGTAAGTGGATCCGGGCCGAGCCCGTGATGTACCGGAAGCGGTAACCGGCTTGAAAGTTGCCGTGCGGCCCGGCCCTGGTCACCAGCACCGGGCGCCACTTGCCGGACGCCTGCTCGAGGTACTGGATCGCGACCAGGCTCCCCCGTCCGGGACGCCGGGCCCACCGCGACTGAACCCGGCCACTCAGCCGGAGCTTCTGGCCGGTCTTCAGTTGCCGCGGCGCCGCCCGAAGGGAGAGCGAGCCTTTGACCCTCAGCTCGAGCGGTCCGGCGTTCGCCGCCATCAGCCGCGGGCTGCCAACGAACCCGACCGAGATCCGACGTGTGGTGCCGCGCGACAATACGGCCGAGAAGTATCCGTCACGGCCGGTTGTCGCCCAGATAGTCGATCCGGCCGCGCGGGCGCCGAAGGCCGGTGCCTGAACCACCCGGATCCGCTGTCCGACAAGAGCCTGACCGCCATTTCCGGTCAGCCGGCCGCTGATCCGGGCCGTCTCGCCATAGGGGATCTTGAGTGCCAGCCCGCTGCGGCGCTTCCAGCGCAGTCTGGCCGTGAGCGAGGTCGTGTCCTTCAGCGGCGCCCGCAGGGTCAGCGGGGAACCGTTGCCGCGCCGACCGGTCACGAAACCGTTGCCGGCCCGGTCGAGAATGCGAGCTTCGAATTCATAGATGCCGGGAGAAACGTCCTCGGAAGGAAAATCGGCCTCGAGCACTTGGCCCCCGGCGCCGTATTCGGTCGCCAATCGATGCCACGAGCCGCTGCCCTGTTGCCGGTAGGAGATGGTGCCACCGGCCACGCCCGAGTGGTAGTCGGAGACCGGGACACGCAGGTGCTCCGGCCGGTCGGCGTCAGGTTCGAGGAAGTAGGCCGAAGGCGCGACGTCATCGAGCCTGACCGTCGTATCGGCGACCGCGGCAGGGTTCTCGTTGCCGGCCGCGTCGATCAGCCAGACCGACACCCGGTATTCACCAGCCGCCGGAACAAGCACACGCTGGAGAGCCCCCGAGCCGAGCACTGATACCGGCCCCGAGTCGAAGCGGCCGGCCCCGATGACCCGGTAACGCGAGACCACGATCGGGGCCGCAACCCCCTGGTCCGGGTTCTGCCAGGACAGGTCGAAGCCGTTGCTCCGCCGCCACTCTTCGCCGCCGGCCACGCTCAACTGCCGGGGCGCGGCCGGAGCCGTGTTGTCGGTGTGAATTGTCCGGTCAGCCAGACAGCCGCTGTTGCCGGCGAAATCGATCGCGCATTGCCGCATCCGGTGCGGGCCGTCGCTGAGGCTCGATGTGGAGATGCTGTGACTGCCGCCGGCCGAGAGAGAGCAGGGCCGCATCCGGGTGCCGCGCCACTGCCCGGCGATCAGTTCTTTGCCGCAGGAATGCTCGGTCTGGGCCCGGACCGACCCGTCGACCAGGGTCTGGCCGTAACGCAGCCCCGACCCGACGTCGGCCGAAGAGAAGCTCAGGGCCTGTGGACCGCGCAGCCAGGCGCTGCCGGTCAGCCGGCCGCTGATCGAAGTGGCCGGCATCTGCGAATCGTCGACCGTGATGGTCAGTCCACGGACCCCGGCCAGCGATCCCTGCCCGGCCGAGCAGAACTTGTCTTCGGCCTTGCCGCAGCGCAGCCGGGATTCGACTGCGGAAGCAAAAGGAGAGAACGAAGCCGCGAAGTCCCTCTTGACGAGATCCGTCTCATCCAGATCGAGAAACGGATCGAAGGTGCCGTTCGTGGTGGCCGAACCGATCCGGTGCTGGAAGCCGTCCTTCAGCACCTGCCAGCGCTGGCCGTGAATTGTCACGATCCCGGTGCCGGCCGGTGCCTGCCAGCGCCAGCGGGCATACCGGGTGCCGGCGACGACGTCGGCCGAGGCCCTGGTTTCACTGTTCAGGTGGACACCATCGAACGAATCGGCCGAAGCCGGCGGCTGGCAGAATGAGCTGCGGGTGAACTTGCCGGCACTGGTGTCGGCCCACGAGGCGTCATGGCCGACGTGCCAGCCGCATTGGGTCACGGTGAAGCGCGCGGCCAGACCGCCTCCAGGAGCCGCGAAACCGGCCGCACAGAACAGGACCAGCGAAAGGATGACGGCTGTCTTTCGGCGCATCTTCGACTCCTCGGGTAGTGGCATCTGACTGCCTAAGGAGCCGGATCGGGGAATCTCTCCCCCCGTATGCCAGAATTGAGGCATGTCCCTCCCCTCCGAAGCACAGGTAACCGAGAAGCTCACCGCTGTAATCGACCCCGAACTCCGGCGGAACATCGTCGAGCTCGGCATGGTCCGTTCGATCGACATCAAGCCTGATGGCCAGATCGATGTCACCGTCTCCCTGACCACGGCCGGCTGCCCGATCCGCTCCCATTTCCAGGACGCTGTGACCACCCAGGTCAGCTCAATCGAAGGCGTGACCAAGGTCGGCGTCGGCTTCGACGTCCTCTCCGACGAAGAGAAGGGCGCCCTCCAGCAGACCCTCGGCCGCGGCAAGCTGCCCCAGGGCGCTCTCGCCCAGGTCAACAACGTGATCTGCGTCGCTTCCGGCAAGGGCGGCGTCGGCAAATCGACGATGACCTCCAACCTCGCCGCCGCGCTCCAGGCCCAGGGCCTCAAGGCCGGCGCCCTCGACTGCGACGTCTACGGCTACTCGATCCCGCGCATGCTGGGAATCGACGTCAAGCCCGATGTCAACGGCGAGCGGAAGATCCTGCCGCCGGAAGCGCCTTCGGGCGTGAAGACGATGTCGATCGGCTACTTCGTCGAGGACAACTCCGCCGTCGTCTGGCGCGGCCCGATGCTCCACAAGGCGATCCAGCAGTTCCTCGAGGACGTCGCCTGGGGCGAGCTCGACTACCTTCTGCTCGACCTGCCGCCCGGAACCGGCGACATTGCCATGACCCTGGCCCAGCTACTGCCCCAGGCCAAGCTGGCGATCGTGACCACGCCCCAGCCCGCGGCCCAGTCGGTCGCCCGCCGCTCGGCCGAGATGGCGAACAAGGTCGACCTCGAGATCATGGGCGTCATCGAGAACATGTCCGGCTTCACCACGCCGGACGGTGAGACCTTCTCGATCTTCGGCGAAGGCGGTGGCCAGCTGCTGGCCGACGACATCGGAGTGCCGCTGCTCGGCACGATCCCGCTTTCCGAAGAACTGCGTGAGCATGCCGACGTTGGCCGGCCGCTGGTAATCGAGCGGCCCGAGTCCCCGGCCGGAGCCGCGATCATCGAAATCGCCAAGCGCATCGCGGCGATGTCGCCACGCGAGCTGCCGATGCTCCAGGAAGTGCCCGCCGCGGCGCCGGCACCACCCAAGCTCGGAGCCAACGCTCGCGAGCTGCCGGTCCTGCAGTAAAGGATCCGCATATCTGACAAGGTGCACGACCGCAACGATGCGGGTCGAGTCCTGTTTCGGCTACTACAAATGAATTCGAGAAAAATGACACCCTCCCCTTTCCGACTCCCCCTCACCCGGATCTCCCTCTTGGGCGCTCTCCTGATTGCTTTCAGCCTTCTGGCCACAGCAGCGATCGCGCCCCCGGCCAAAGCGGTGCCCAAGGTGCCCGAGGGCTTCCTCGGAATCGTGCCCCAGGAAGGCATCAGCCGCCTCGATACCAAGCGTATGCACCGAGGCAAGGTGAAGTCGCTTCGGGCCCCCGTGCCATGGTCCACAGTCCAGGCCGTGAACGCCAAGCAGTTCGACTGGAACGGACTCGATTCGACCATCAAGGTTGCCGCCCGGGAAGGCGTGCGCGTGATGCCTACCCTCTATGCGAGCCCCTCGTGGCTGACCAAGCGCTCCACCAACCTGCCGGTCGACAGCCGCCATCAGCTCAAGAAGTGGCGCAAGTTCGTCAAGGCCGCTGTCGAGCGCTACGGGAGCCACGGCGATTTCTGGGATACCGCCCCGAAGAGCCTGCCGTACACCCCGGTCCGCGAATGGCAGATCTGGAACGAAGTGAACTTCCATTACTTCGCGACCCCGGTGGACCCGGCCGAGTACGGCAAACTGCTCGACTCCTCGGCCAAGGTCATCCACAAGAACGACGCCAAGGCCGAAGTCGTGGTGTCCGGCCTCTTCGCCCGACCCAAGGGTTCGGAGCGCCAGGCGGTGGAAGCGGACAGGTTCATCAAGCTGGTTGCAAAGCATTCGCTGAATCGCAGCGTCGATTCGATCGCGCTCCATCCATACGCCGCCGACACGGCGACCCTGAAGGAGATCATGCGCGATTTCCGCCACGCGGCGGTCAAGGCCGGATACAAGAAGAAGGCGCTCCAGATCACCGAGATCGGCTGGGGTTCAGGACCCGCGACCAACTCGTTCCTGAAGGGCAGCAAGGGCGCCCAGGCCGACCAGCTGAAGTCCGCCTTCAGGTATCTGGTCACCGACCGGCACAAGCTCAAGCTGAAGAACGTCTACTGGTTCGCATGGCAGGACACCGATCCGAACGGAGTCAACTGCAGTTTCTGTTACACGATCGGGCTTTTCGCCTACCGCAAGAAAAACAAGCTGGTGGCGAAGCCGGCCTGGAACCAGTTCGTCCGGTTCACCCGCGGCAAGCCCTGAGCAGACGGCCGGCCTTTAGTGCCGGTCGATCGGAGCTGACTGGCCCTCGGGCCGCTCAGTTCTTGAAGTACTCGGCGTTCTTCTCGGTGTAGCTGGCCCACTCGGCGGGCAGCTGGTCCTCGGCGAAACACGCGTCAACCGGACAAGCCTCGACGCAGGCATCGCAGTCGATGCACTCGTCGGGGTCGATGAAGAGCATCTCGACCTTCTCGTAATCCGGTTCGTCGGGTGTCGGGTGGATGCAATCCACGGGACACACTTCGACACACGAATTGTCCTTGGTACCAATGCATGGTTCGGCGATGACGTAGCTCATGGCCACGCATCTTAGAGCCTCGGTCAGGTGGGCGTCCGTCCCGCGGGCGGGGCCTGGCCGCCCCATACAATGGTGACCATGCAGTCCCGACCGACGGATTCCACTTGATACTTCTCACCGGCGCGACCGGCTCCATCGGCTCGCGCCTTTTGCCGCGGCTGCTCGAGTCCGGAGAGCAGGTGCGCTGCCTGGTCCGGGAGCCAAGACGGCTCGGCGACCAGCGGGTCAACGTCCAGATCACCATGGGCGACCTGCGCGAGCTCTCCGACCCGTACCTGCTGCGGCAGGCGATGCGCGGAGTCGACACGGTGATCCACCTGGCGGCTTCAATCCGCGACCAGCCGCCATACCGGGTCGAGGAACTGAACGGCCTGGCGACCGTCCGGCTGCTCGAAGCGGCCGAGAAGGCCGGGGTCAAGCGCTTCGTCTTCTTCAGCGCCCTGAACGCCTCGGCCGTGCAGCGCACGCGTTTCTTCCGGGCAAAATGGATCGCCGAGCAGGCGGTCATGAAGTCGGACCTCGAGACCACGATCTTCCGGCCGTCGATCGTCTTCGACAACTCCGATCCGTGGATCACTTTGCTGCGCCGTCTCTCCTTCCTGCCGATGATCCCGATCTCGGGCGACGGCAACTCGACCTACCAGCCGATCTGGGCCGACGACGTCGCCCGCGCGGTGATGGCCTCGCTCGAGAAACCGGCCGAAGAATCGTTCGACCTGGCCGGACCGGAGACCCTGACCTACTCGCAGATGTCGATCCTGGTCGGCCAGCTCGCCGGAAGGCCGCGTCGCCTCTGGCACGTGCCGCTTCCGGTGGTCCACCTGGGCCTCGGCACCCTCCACCGGATCTTCAAGGAAGCGGTCTTCGCAACCTGGCAGGAAGCCGAACTGATGCGGGTCTCGATGACCACGAGTCAAGGCACCGCCGACGTCGAATCGCTGGGGGTCACCCCGGTGCGCATGGCGGACGTTCTTTCCCAGCCCGGCTGAACCGCAACGAGGGCAAGGCCCCCTTGTTACGAAGGTAGTCGATGTGAAGCCGAATCCAGCCCGGCTCGTCCCGGCCACCCTCGTTTTGTTTCTGGTGCTGCTTTCGGCAGGGCCGTCCCGGGCAGCGATTTTCGGTCCACCCAAGGGCAAGGTCCTGACCGGCGTCAGCGACAACGGCACCCTCGAGGGATTCCAGAACTTCGCCGAGGCAGCGGGCAAGCACCCGGCGGTGCTTCAGACGTTCCACCCGTGGGGAAACGGCCTCGACCTCGCCTACAGGCGCTGGAGTAACGCCCGGGTCACGCCGATGCTCCACATCTCGACTGCCGACGACGAAACCCAGGAGGAGCTGATCACGCCGCAGGAGATCGCGACCGGCGCCGGCGACCCGTACCTGTGGAAGATGAACCGGTTCTTCGCCGAGAAGGACCTGCGCGCCTTCATCCGGCCGCTCGGCGAGCCCAACCGCTGTCTGAACGCCTACTCGGCTGTCTATTGCGACGGTTCGAAGCGCGGCGGCGAGCACACCACCTACTGGTATCGCAAGGCCTTTCAAAGGATCGCGGTGATCGTGCGGGGAGGCCGGAAGACGGTGGCGATCAACCGGCTCCTGCGCAGGCTTCGCATGCGGCACGTCCAGTGGGGCGCAGCCAAACAGCCGGTCCGGATGCCTGAGGCACCGGTTTCGATGGTCTGGAGCCCACTGCCCGCGGGCTCACCGAAGGTTCGCGGCAACTGGCCCGGCAACTACTGGCCGGGAAAGTACTTCGTCGACTGGGCCGGAACCGATTGCTACTCGGACTATCCCTACTGGGGAGACCTCAACAAGTTCATGCGCGGTCGTCCCTGGCGGGACAAGCCGGTCGCGATCACCGAGTGGGGCGTCACCGGTGCGGACGACGTCAACTTCGTGCGCAAGATGTTTCACTGGGTGAACCGGCGACCCCGCGTGCGGATGCTCGCCTACTACCGGGGATTCGGTGACTCGGACCCCTACAACCCGGACTTCTACCCTGAAGCGATCCGGGTCATGCGCAACAAGCTGAAGAACGGCCGCTTCGCGCCGTTCGCCTACGGGCACGCCCGGCGCTAGATCCCGGTAGACACCGGGCTGAGCCACCACCGCCGGCGCCGGGTCCTACCCGGCGAGAAACCGGATCAGATCGGCGACGTCGGATTCAAGCACCCCGGCTTCCCGGGCATCAAGGCGCCCGAAAGGGTCGAGATCGACCTTGCCACCCGGCATCTTCCAGACGCCCTTGACCTGTCCGCCGGCCAAAATGGTCGGCCGGAAGATCCCGTTGGTCGTGACCACGGCCCGCTCCCGCGCGGAGGGAATCAGGAACTCGCGTGAGGCCCAGCCGTGGAGCACGGGGTCGAAGGGACCGAGCAGCCTGGCGACCGGCGGCGCGGCGGTCTCCGTCCCGATGACCTCGGCTAAGGGGACCAGCTCGCGCCACCGTGGAAGTTCGTCACTTTCAGCGCGGGCGACCGCAACTGCTGCCCGAGACAGAACCGGTCCATCAGCCACTTCTTCTTCGAGAACAATTTCGTCTGATCCGCGAAGTACGGAGACCGCTCGTTCGTCGCCGCCTGTGAGTAGGCGAGGATCGTCCGGACTCGCGGACAGTTGGAACCGTTCAGCGAAGCGGCAAACGTGAAACTGGTACCGCCGCGAATGTCGGTAAACCCGGATCCGGGCACCCAGGGTGAGCCGATCACGTTGAACGTACCCGCGCTTTCACCGTCCCCGCCACCGATCGGGATCCGTTTGCCACGGCGAACCACGTACTGGTACCGGCGTAACGTGGCATCGAGCGGCATGCCCGAAGTTCGGAGATCATTGACCGCCAGCGCCAGGGCCTTACCGACCGACGGACTTCCCTGGTTGAGGCCGGACGGCGTTCCCACCGGATCATTCACATCGAACGGCTTCACCCAGGTTGAACCGTCGAGTCTCGGGGCGATTCGGCGGAAGAGAACCGCTCCGGGAGCATCGAGGTCATCCCGCAGGTTCCACGCGGCCAGGATCGGACACGCTTCGGAGACATCGACCGGACCGATCCCGTCGCCGGGGTCGATCACCGGATGTTCATTGCAATACGCGACCAGCGGGTCCTGGATCATTTCGGCACGAAACACCTTGTTGTCGAACACGGTCGCCCAGAGTTGGGCGAGATTGAAACGTTTACCGCGCTTGCCATCGGTTCCGGCAAGCCGTTCCTGAATCTGGGTGAGGCCGTTGCGGGCCCGGAGGCCGATCCAGCTGCGTTCCCTTCCGAGGATCCCGGCAAAGCCCTCGAGCGGCTGCTTCGGATTGACGAGCCAGTGGCTGTCGTTCGAGTTCTCGACGTAGTCCTTTCGGATCTCGTAGGGCAATTGGTCGGGCGGGAGAATCCCGCGAACGACCGCGCCCGGAGCCTTCTGAAGGTCGCATTCGGACTTCGACCCATCGATCACCGGGAGTCCCAACTGCGGAAGGCTGACGAAACCGAGGCCGGTATTGCACCGCTCGACCATGTCATCGGGGAGGTTCGGCACGACCGAAATATCGGCGTAGAGCGCATTGCCCCTGGCATCGGAGGCGAGGGTACTCACCCACGGAACGCCCTGATTGGTGCGCAGCGCTCGCATCACTCCGCGGGTCGTCTGGGCACGGTTCATGTCGAAGAAGAAGTTGACCAGCCGGAGATTGCCGGCGTTCGCGTCGCCCAGGGCGTAGGCCGTCGAATCTGACCAGGCGAACAGCTTCTGTCCCTGGAGGGAATTCGTGATCGGACCATGGATCGTCGAGTAGAAGGTTCTGGTCTCCGGTGTGATCGTGCCGTCGTCGGCCTTGACCTCAACGGTCACGGTGGTCTTTCGCATCTGGCGGGGTTGGCCGTCGACGTAATAGGAGGTGGGGTCGCCGGGCACCAGCTTCTCCACGATCGGTACGAAACGGAAACCGGGCGAGACGGTGTGGCTCCACGCCATCTTGGCCGTGTGCCCGATCAGGATCAGGGGGACGCCGTAGAGGCTGACTCCACTGACGTTGATCTTGCCGGGAATCGTGAGCTGGGACTGGAACCAACGCTCCGAACCTCCCCACGGGAAATGGGAATTGCCCATCATCATCCCCTTGCCGGTCGAAGTCGCCTTCCGACCCAGAGCGATGGCGTTCGATCCGATTTGGGGACGGGTTTCGGCAATCCGCTCCAAATCCCGGGCGTCAGGATTCGCCTTCGCAGCGGTCGCGGCTGCCGGAACCGGCGCCCCGGGTGGGGTCACGTCCACCAGACCATCGATCGCGACCCCCGAACTAGCCATGGTCCCGAGCTCGAGGAAACGGCGGTAGACGTCGATCCGGCGGATCGGGCGTACCCATTTTTCCCCTCGACAGGTACGGTCGGGGATCCGGTTCACACCGACCCGCTTCAGATAGCGGTTGTACCCCTGGACGTAGCCCTTGACGATCCGTCGGACTTGTGGTTTCGGTCCCCGCGGGGCCTTCTGCCGCAAAAGCTTCTCTGCCTGTTTCTCGACGATCATCCGCTTGAAGAAGAAGTCGGCTTGAAGGTTCGTGTAGGTCATCCCGTTGCCGCTGAAGAACCAGGTCTTCTCCGGTCCGAGGAATCTCGAGCGCTGGCCACGGACCGTCAGGTAGGCGTCCGCGGTCGTGCAGATGTTGTGCCTGGCCGTCTCGAAGCCGTAGCCGTAGCCGAGGCCACGCCACCCGTTCGCAAGGATCCGGGGAACCCCGCCCTCGGTGGTCCGTACGGTCACCGACGGTGTCTTGTCCGGTGCCGCCGCTGACGCCGGGCCGACCGAGCCCACCAGGACGAGCATCAGGGTCGCCAGCGCCAGGGCACTCGACCGCAAAAGACTTTCTCTATCCAAATTGCTGCTCAACGCTGGCCTCCTATGATCTTGATATTGGCGCGCAGCCGCTGCCCCGCCTTGACGGTCAGCTCCCCACGCAGTTCGAGTCTTATCCGGCTTCCCATCCGCCGTACGGCGTAACGGTGGATCCGCTTCTTGCCGACCGAGATCTGCACGTTTCGAACCCGTTTACCTCCCGCAAGCCGGAACTCCAGCTCCCTCAAGTGCAAACTGCCGAAGGCGACCTTGATCGTTTCGGACTGGTTCTGGCCGCTCCGGACTTGCGAGAAGAGTCCCGACGCCTTGCCGGCAGTGAAAAACGAGCGGTGCTTCGCCGGCTTGAACCGGGGTGCGAAACCGAGCCGGCCCGCCGGTCCGTCAAAGGACAGGCCTTGGAGCGCCGTGAGCAGCGACCAACTTGACAGGGAGCGGCCGTACCATTTGCCACACTCGACGTCGCCGAACGGGTTGCCGGCCCCATCGCCCGCGCCGCAGGATTCAAGCCACACGTTTCCGCCGGAGTAAATGGGCGGTTCGTCACGCAGGCGGCCGTCGTAGCGCGAACTCACGGCTTCGACCAGCTTGAGTCCCTGGCGCACCCTCCCCAGGCCGATCATCGTCGCCGCCGCGGAATACTCGCGTCCTGCCCACACCTCCCCGCTATAAGGCGTCTTGCGGGCCGGTTCACCGCCGTCGGGCCAACTGTCGGCAATCATTCCACCGTCAGCGAGGTCGACGAAGAAACGGGAGTGTCGAGCCGTCACGTAGTAACTCTCGAATGGATTCGGACCGAGGAAGGACTGGTGGAAGTTGTCGCGGTAGAGGGTGCCCATCGCCCTCTTCATCTGAGTCGGGCGGTAGATGTCGCCGAGTCCCAGTTGCGAAGCCCACCATTGTCCGAGCAACATGTCGATGTCGACGGCATTCGCCTGCGACATGGCGGGCAGGTTCGCGTTCGGATTCTGGGCAAAGTGGTCACCGCGCCAGAGCTGTTCGGCCTGCTTCACTCGTCCCGACGTGAAGATCGCCGCATAATCGGCCGCATCGGGGTCATTGGTCAACGCCGCCATCCGGGCCGAAGCCTTGAGGGCCGCCAGATAGAGGCTGCCGAGCCAGGTGTTGTTGATGTCCTGGGGAAAGTCGAGGGTTGTGAGCTCCGCACCTTCGAGGACCCCATCGCGATCGGCGTCGTTCTTGGCGATCGAGTATTCGATCCACGACTTGATCGCCGGCCAGCGTTCGTCCAGCCAGGAGTTGTCGGACGACGACAAATGGTCCCGGTAGGCACTGAGAACTACCCCGAGCTGGCCGTCGATCGCGTACTCGGGAGTGTTGTACCGGTACGGGATCATCCCGTCGGGCTGGGTCGACTTCATCCACTGGGCCTCGAACTTCCGCCCGATCTGCGGCCAGAGTCGGGCGGGGGTCTGAGCGTAGTGCCAGACGTGGGTCGGCATGTTCCAGCAGCAACCAAGACCCTCCCACCCGCCGAAGAAGTCGTTGTCGGCCCAGAACATCGTGGGAGACCGCAAAGTAGCGGAGTTCCCGGTTATCCGGTCCAGCACGTAGCGCGGGAGATTCGATTCATAAAAGGTGTCGTGATAGCGCCGGGTTTGCCGCTCCAGTCGACTGCGGTTTGCGGCGATGTAGTTGTCGACAGCGTCCGCATCGCGCCACCAGCTCGAGTACTTCATCCCCCCTCCCCCGAAAATGCGGGAGGCTCCCGGAATGTTCCAGCTGAGGGCGACCCTGACCACCTTGGTCTGACCCGGCCCGAGCCGCACCGACCGCGCCAGAGCTCCGTCGACCGTGACGCCGTCGGCCGAACTGGCCGCTTCGGTCTGACCGGTCACTGATCCCTTCGCCCGGAAATCTCCCTGGAGTGATTTCCCGGTGTCCCAGGTGGACGTCCCGGTGACCCCACCACCCCACATCGACAGCGCCATGCTCCCTTCATCTCCGGTCATCGACAGCCGGGTCCGGCCCGACACCCGCTCGACGCGGTTGCGATTGCTGCCGTACCCCTCGAATTCCCGGCCCGTTGGTCCGCCGATCTCACCCTCACCATCGAATCCGACGGCGTTCTGCTGGGTCGCGAGAATCGAAGCACGGACCGGCCTGGAGCTCGTATTGCGCAGGCGGAACTCATAGAGGGCCGTCGGGACCGCCGAATCCTTCATCTTCGCCGGGATCATCGGGCTGCTGACCCCTTCGGTCACCTTCACCGGTAAAGCCGGGTCCTCGAACCGGTACGAGGCCAATGGATACTCGCCGGTGAAGGTGAGTGACTTCATTTTTCTGAACGAACCGACCGGCCTGGTCTGAAGAGCCCGGACGACCGCGGGTTTTCCGGCGCGCTTCGCCCGGATGGCGAAGAAGCTGTTCGGGACCATGCTCGTGTAGCGCGGGGGCTGAAGGCCGTAGGTATTGAAGATCCACGACTGGTTGCGTTCACCGGTCCCGAAGTGACGGATTCCACCGGCCCCGTTCCCGCCCACCGGGAATTCGATCGCGGTGAGGTCGGCACCGGCATAGACGTGGGTCTTGCCTTTGGCGAACAGGCCCGGATGGCGGCGACCGACTCCCAGGTTCGCCTCCGATTTGGAGCCGTCGCGGGCGATCGCCCTGACTCGGTAGAAGAAGGTGCGGGAGGCGGGTGCGTTGCGATCGATGAAGGTGGGCCCGGAGCCCCGGGTACCGCCTGATCCACTGGACCCGATGAGCTCCCACGGCCCCTCCTGCGAAGTGGCTCGGAGGACTTGGTAGCGGTCGACCGGTCGGGTATCAGTCGAAGCATCCCAGCTCAATCGGTATCCCTTCGCGGCCGGTTCGACGTTCAGGTTCATCGGCATGGTCGGTCCGTTTGCCCGCACGTCGTCAACCATCATTCGCCGGGTCGTGGACGTGTCGTTGACGAGAAAGAAGACCCGCTTGCCGAGGTGTCCGTGAAGATCGACAATCCGGTACTTGAAGGCATCGTCCACACCGTCGATCGCGGTCGTTACGAGCTTGGCGCAGCCGTAGGGCTGAGCGGCGTCGGGCGCGCAGACCGAGACCGAAGTTCCCTGGCCGCGATCGCCGAAGTCGCTCCACGTGCCCCTTGCGAGAAACGAGACATAGCGGTGCGTGAGCTTGAACTCGGGCGATACGAGGGCCATCGTCCGGGTGTCGGAGGCACTCCCGCCATCGTCGGTACCACCATTGGTCGCCTGTGCGGAAGTAACGTACGAGTGGCCTTCCGGGTTGATCGGTTCAATCAGGGGATCGGTCCGGGTGACCAGCACCGGACCGGCCTCTGCCGGATCCGAGACCAGCTTCCACCCCTGCAGGTCCGGCTTGCCGTTCGCCTCGAAGCTCCAATGCGAGGCAGACGCACGAGCATCACCGGCCAGCGCGGCGGCGATCACCAAGGGGACGGCCAAGCCGATGAACAGCCCGAAGAAAAGACCCAACCGGTGCCGCAACCCGAATACCCACTTGCCCTGCCTCACCCTGCCTCCTCCAAACTATTGATTGCGGTAATCGTAGGCGGAGTGAGGGCTTGGGACAACGGACGAATGCTCAACAAGACTCTGGTCTATATTGGGCAGACGCCCAATGATGTTCCAGGAACTGAACCAGATACTCGGCGATGTTGATGCGGACGCACCGGCCTTGGCTCGTTCGATCCTCGATCGATTCCGAAGCGTCTCTCCGGACTACGCGGCCCTGCCGGACGCGGAACTGCTGCCCGGCATAGAACAGAACATCCACAGCGCCATATCCGCGTTGGTCGAGAATCGCCAACCGACCGAGGAGGAACTCGAAGCTACCGAGCGGCTGGCCGAAGGGCGGGCGCGGCAGGGAGTCGGTGTCGACGCGCTGCTGGTCGCGTACCGACTCGGTGCCGAAACGGCGTGGGCCTACTTCATCGTGCTCGCGGAGCAACACGATCTGGCGGCGGACCAGATGCTCGCCGGTTCCGAACGGTTGCGGCAGTGGGCCGACGAACTGATGGTCGTCATCGCCCGGGCCCACCGGCGGGTCGACATCGAGATCAATCAGCGAAGTCACGAGCGCCGGGCAGAATTCGTTCGGGCTCTGGTTGCCGGGAACATCGATCCGGCCATGCTGCGAAGTGAGGCGTCACTCTACGGGCTTGATCCGACTCTCAAGTACGTGCTGGTCAGAGCCCGCGGGGGAGTCGAGGGCTGGCGGGTCGAAAGGGCGCTCCGCGGTGGCGATCCCAGTGCTCTGCTTGCACTGTTCGGCGGAGATACGGTTGGAGTTCTGACCGCTGAGCCGCACTCGGCAGCCGACGCGATCGTCGGAGTGGGACCGGCCGTTCGGCTGGAGGAAGCCGCGTATTCGTTCCGGATCGCCTCGCGGAACCTGGAAGTCGCTTCTACCCTCGGCCTGCCAGGTGTCCACCGGTTCGACGATCTCGGCCTCACCGCGGCGGTCGTCGAGGAGCACGAGATCGGCGACCACCTGATCGATCGCTACGTGGGGCCCCTAAAGGTTGCCGGCCGCTTCGGTGAGGATCTGCTCCGGACGATCGCCGTGTGGCTGGAGAACGGGACCAGTTCGGACCGGACTGCCGAGGCCCTCTTTATCCACCGCAACACCCTCCGCCACCGACTGAACCGCTTCGAAGAGCTGGTCGGCTGCGATCTCAACGAGGTGCGCTGCATCGTCGAGGTCTGGTGGGCCCTGCAACGCCTTGCCTTGATAGAGAACGAAGCGGTGTCCACGACCAGAGATCGCCGGCCAGGGTCGGAACCCAAACGGGGGTAGCCTCCAGGCCGGTGCTTCGCCCTGGTCGAAGAACCGGGGGTTCCGCGGAAGGCTCGATTCAGGCCAAGGAAGGGAAAGGCCCGGGATAACCCGGGCCTTTCAAGGGGGGTCCTTTTCAGACCAATCCCATTGACCGGTTGCCTGCGGCGAGCCGCAGGCAACCGGTCCCCTTACATCATGCCGCCCATTCCGCCCATGTCGGGCATCGCGGGCATGCCGCCTCCGCCTTCTTCGGCGGGCTCGGCGATGATCGCCTCGGTCACGAGGATGTTCTTCGCGATCGACGCCGCGTTCTGCAGGGCAGAGCGCGTGACGACGGTCGGGTCGAGCACTCCGGCCTTGACCATGTCGCCGTACTCACCGGTGGCGGCGTTGAGGCCTTCACCGGTCTTCATGGCACGGACCGCGTTGACCACGACCGAACCTTCGAGACCCGAGTTCTCGGCAATCTGCCGGACCGGCTCTTCGAGGGCGCGGTAGATGATCTGCGCACCGGTGCGCTCGTCGGCGTCATCGAACGAATCGACGTCGAGACCTTCCTGAGCGTTCAGCAGAGCAACTCCGCCGCCGGGGACGATTCCCTCTTCCAGCGCCGCACGGGCCGCCTGCAGGGCGTCTTCGACGCGGTGCTTCTTCTCTTTCATCTCGGTCTCGGTTGCAGCTCCGACCTTGACCACGGCAACGCCGCCGGCCAGCTTGGCGAGACGCTCCTGGAGCTTCTCGCGGTCGAACTCGGAATCGGTGTTCTCGATTTCCGACTTGATCTGCTTGATCCGACCCTTGATGGCTTCACCTTCACCGTTGCCGTCGATGATCGTGGTCGTGTCCTTGGAGACGACTACGCGGCGAGCCTGGCCGAGCTGGGTCAGCTGGGTGTTCTCCAGCTTGAGGCCCATCTCTTCGGTGATCACTTCACCACCGGTCAGGATGCCGATGTCCTCGAGCATGCGCTTGCGGCGGTCGCCGAATCCCGGCGCCTTGACCGCAACACCGGTGAAGGTGCCACGCAGCTTGTTGACGACGAGGGTCGCGAGGCATTCGCCTTCGACATCCTCGGCGACGATCAGCAAGGGCTTGCCGCCCTGCATGACCTGCTCCAGCACGGGCAGCACGTCGCGGACGGAACCGATCTTCTGGTTGGCGATCAGGACGTACGGCTCTTCGAGAACAGCCTCCATCCGATCCTGGTCGGTGACCATGTAGGGCGAGATGTAGCCCTTGTCGAACTGCATGCCCTCGGTGAACTCGAGTTCCATGCCGAAGGTCTGGCCTTCTTCGACGTTGACCACGCCGTCCTTGCCGACCTTCTCGATGGCGTCGGCGATGATGTTGCCGATCTCGTCGTCAGCTGCCGAAATGGCGGCCACGCGAGCGATCTGCTCCTTGCCGTTGATCTCCGCTGACTGCTTATCGCGGAGGTCCTCGACTACTACGTCGACGGCCTTCTCGATGCCACGGCGAAGCGCCAGCGGATTTGCTCCGGCGGCGACGTTCTTCAGGCCCTGGCGGACGATGATCTGGGCGAGCAGGGTGGCGGTGGTTGTTCCGTCACCGGCAACGTCGTTGGTCGCGGTCGCGACTTCACGAACGAGCTGGGCGCCCTGGTTCTCGAACACGTCTTCGACCTCGATCTCACGAGCGATGGTGACACCGTCGTTGGTGATGGTCGGAGCGCCGAACTTCTTGTCGAGTACTACGTATCGGCCCTTGGGACCGAGGGTGACCTTGACTGCGTTGGCGACGGCGTCTACGCCGGCCTGCAGGGCCCCCCGTGCTTCTTCTGCGAACTTCAGCTCTTTATGAGCCATGTTTCGTACCTCCTGAAAGGCGGGTTTTGGGGGTTACTGGATCTTGGCGAGGATGTCCGACTCACGCAGGACGAGCAGTTCGTCGCCCTCTACCGTGATGTCAGTCCCGCCGTACTTGGAGTAGAGGACCTCGTCGCCTTCGCTCACGTCGAGCGGGCGGCGGGTTCCGTCTTCAGCAATGGCGCCATCTCCGGCGGCCACAACTGTTCCCTTCTGGGGCTTCTCCTTGGCCGTTTCGGGAAGAAAGATGCCACTTTCAGTGGTCTGTTCTTCCTCAACCGGCTTGACGATCAGCCTGTCCCCGAGGGGCTTCAGCTTCATTCGATACCTCCGTTGTCATGTGTTCAGTAAGTGTTTATTGGCACTCTGGTACTTAGAGTGCCAGAACTCAAAGGAACGATACAGGGTCGGGGCATCCGGTCAGCTTAGGCCCAGCCCGTGCGATGTCGCTGCGGCCGCCCACTGCGGCAAACACCGGATTTGCCCGAAGGCAAATTCGGTGCCTTATGCAAAGCCGTGATAGCGGAGAGAGGGCAAAAATCTGAAGGCTCGTTCTCCTGATTCCGATTTTGCCCGCCCCCGCGGTAGCCCACCTTGGTGAGCCCTCG